>CAYZUR010000108.1:0-6393 GCA_964481535.1 uncultured Spirochaetaceae bacterium
CGCACTTGATGAATAGATTTGATTGGTAAATGGGCTCCCTTTTGATTTATATGAGACGATAATAATGTAATCTGGATTCCATGCTGCAATTTGTTCAAAAGAAACAGTAGACCAGCCTGAAGAGGATCCTTCTAATGTAATTGGCCTACCACCAGCTTTTACTATGAGCTCACTTTGTATCCACTCTTTAGGAGCAATACTAAAGGAGGTGACATCATTATTACTATTACCTTGGAGCACTAAGACAGAAGGCTTGTCGACATTCACAACTTTTTCACTAATAGCATTTTCTCTTCTATCATACTCATTGACTACTACTTGAGCTCTCTCATTCTCATCAAGAAGTTTTCCGAGTTCAATAATCTCTTCTTTCCAACTATCCATTGTTTCTAAATCGAGGGCAAATAGGGGAATGTCAAACCCAGAAATGAGAGAGGCAATATCTTTCTTGTTTCGTGATTTTGTGAGAATTAAATCAGGGTTAATAGAGAGAATTTCTTCTGCTCCAACTTGTTGGCCAAGACGCTGTGTAGCATTGTCTGTGGGAACAATAATAGAAAAGAAGTCTCCGAGTCCTTGGTCAGTTTTCGCCATGGTAACTGGTATCTCTTTTGATTTTGGAAAAAGATAGAGGGCATCAGCTGGCATTAATGCCGCTTTCCCTACAATTGCAATAGATGAAAGGGGATGAGATACTTCAACCACTTGGCCAAAAGAATCTTGTGCACTCACTATTAATGAAGTTGATGGGGTTTCCATTTTTCCTTGAGCTACTACATAAGAAGTACTAAGTAACAAGAATAGCAAAACTACGAACAGAGATTTTACAATTTTCATGTGATGTCCTTTTTTTAATAATGCATTGAATTCTCTTATATCTTACCAATATGTTTGTAAAAACACAATGGGAATGATTGCAATTATTTCTCCCTATCCTTGATAATGAGTCTATTTCGGAGTAATCTGTTGTGTATATCACAAAGGCGTGAGGAAATGAATGAATAAAAAGAGAATAATTAAAGAAATTACTAGAGCGAAAGAGGTTCAGCGATCATTAGAGGGGAGCTCTGTTGCTAAGCGAAACGAGATGCTTTCCTTGATTGCACATGCCTTAAAAAACTCGGCTTCTTTAATTATAGAAGCAAATAAAAAAGATATAGAGAGTGCAGAAAAAGAGAATATTTCAAAGGTACTCATTAAACGATTACTCTTTGATGAAAAGAAGATTGATAATGTGATTAAGGGCCTTGGTGAAGTTATTGCCCTGTCTGATCCTCTTAGCGGAATACGGGTGAGGAGGTTATTAGATGACGGGCTCATTTTAGAACAAATTCCTGTCTCAATTGGGGTCATTGGAATGATCTTTGAGTCTCGCCCTGATGCCCTTGTTCAAATTATCTCCCTTGCCCTAAAAAGTGGCAATGCCATAGTTCTAAAGGGTGGGAAGGAAGCACTTCACACAAATACAACTATTGTAGGAATAATGAAAGAGGCCCTAGAAAAGACAAGTATTGGGGGAGACTGGATTGTTCACCTCACTTCACGTGAAGATGTTTCAATCATACTTCACCTTAATGAAAGCATTGACCTACTCATTCCTCGTGGGTCTAATGAATTCGTCCAATATATTATGACTCACTCATCAATTCCTGTACTTGGACACTCTGATGGTCTTTGTAGTATGTACATCGACAGTGAAGCAAATATAGATCTTGCCCTCAAAGTTGCAATTGATTCTAAATGCCAGTACCCGAGTGTCTGTAATGCAGTAGAAACTCTCCTTGTTCATAGTGATATTGCCCATCAATTCATCCCTCTATTTAAAACACTAAGTGAACCTTACAATGTCATAATTCACGGAGATGATGCAACTTGTCACCTCATTGAGGCTATAGAAGCTACTAATAAAGACTGGGATACTGAATACCTTGATTATGAGATTGCTATAAAAGTCGTCTCCTCGATTGATGAGGCTATGAGTCATATTGCTTTACATGGATCAAAGCATACTGATTGTATTGTTACGAGTAATACTCTAACGGCTTCATTATTTATGCGAATGGTTGATTCAGCTGATGTGTTTCATAATTGCTCTACTCGTTTTGCAGATGGAAATAGATTTGGACTTGGCGCAGAAGTTGGAATTAGTACGCAAAAAATACATGCGCGCGGTCCTGTGGGACTTGAAGGTCTTGTTACCACCAAATGGCTATTGCGGGGTAATGGCCATATTGTGGCAGACTATGAAAAAGATAAAAAGTACAAACACGAAACAATGACTTTAGATGGACCATCCCTTGTTGAGGGAGATTCATAATGGATCGAAATCTTACATCCGTTAAACGAGTTGTGATAAAAGTTGGAACAAACCTCATTAGTAATACTGATGGGATAAGCACTGAGAAAATTTATGATATTGTGAAGGGCATTGTTGAATTAAGAGAATTAGGCCTCTCGGTTCTCCTTGTGACCAGTGGAGCTGTCGGACTTGGTGCGAAAGAGTTGCGTCTTCCTAGTAAAGCTAAAAGTGTAGTAATGAGACAAACATGTGCCTCTATTGGACAACCAATCCTCATGAGTCACTACAGAGATGCTTTTAAGGCCTTTGGTACTGTGTGTGCGCAGGTTCTTATTACGAAAAAAGAACTCAATGATAGGACGACGTTTGTTAATCTTAGGAATTCAGTCACCTCTCTTCTCAATCATAACGTAATACCGATTTTTAATGAAAATGATACAGTGAGTACTGATGAAGTGGGTACTGCGGTTGGAGATAATGATAGATTAAGTGCGTTTGTTGCAAGTAAAATTGATGCAGATTTACTTATCCTTCTTACAGATATTGACGGACTTTATTCAAGAGACCCTAAAGTAGACCCAGATGCACACATCCTCCATGAAGTTGAAGTAATTACTGATGAAATTATGAAAAGCGCAGGAAATGCTGGATCAATCTATTCTACTGGTGGGATGAAGACAAAATTACTTGCTGCTCGTATTGCCTCCTACGCAGGATGTGCTACAGTAATAGCAAGTGGGTTTGAACCTGATATTCTTACCTCTATTATTATGGGAAAGAGGGTAGGGACCTATTTCCCCCCCCTAAAGAGGATGCATCAACGCCCTAGGTGGATCTTAAACAGTGCTCCAAGTGGAACCATCTGGATTGATGATGGAGCTGTAAAAGCATTAAAAAATCATAAAAGCCTCCTTCCTAGTGGAATTGTGGCAGTAGAAGGGACATTTGAAGCGGGAGAAGTGGTGATGATTAACAAAATCGCTAAAGCTGTTCCCTATTATAATAGTAGTGAGATTATTGAACGAATTGGAAATACGAGTAAGATAAACGATTCTACATCTAAAAAAAGGAGAGCTGATGTGATATTCAGACCAGAGGATATCATGTTTATTGACAATTTATGAACAATTATCATATGTATCGAAATAAACAAGATATTGGAAAGAGAATTCGCTATCTCCATAGCGAAGAGCCTCTAAGTATTGCTATTGTCGCCATCGATACTGGCCGTGTACTTATCGAAGCAATATCATATTATGAGAGTAGATTCTCTTCCCCTCTTTATGTCTTAATCTATGAGGATGTAGGAAACATTACTGAATTGAGGATGAATTTCCCTTCGATCTCTTTCATTGTGTTTACTCAACCAGTGAGTGTTGGCAGTATGATAAATGTAATGGCCAATGAGTGCTTTACTACATACTTCTTTGTTACTCGATCTGACACTAATGTTGTGAGCTTTGACTTTGATTCAATTCTTTCACAGTTTAATAAAAGTAATAGACCGGCTCTCATTACCCCTGTGCTTCTTAATAAAGCTGATGAATATATTCCCGTAGTGCAGGTTCCTAGGATAGAGAAATACGTAATTGATCCTCTTCCTTTTTTCCCTTCAAAAGAAAAAGAGTCTACCTTATATCCATACTTAGGATTAGGGATATATGAGAGGGCATTATTTCAACGGCTTAGAGGATTTGATGAACTTATTGTAGGAGAGTATTGGCAGTTCCTCGATTTCGGTGTTCGCTGTTGGCTCTTTGGGTATAGTGTTTTCACCTTTTCATTGTTAGCACTAAAATTCCCTTTCAGGCAATTAATTATTGAAAATAGAAGTGAAACTGAAAGTATAAAACGTGTTCTCACCAAAGCATTAGGGATGAGACAAGTAAATGGAAAGAATTATCCTAAGCGGATAGGAAAATATACTGATTCAACCTATAAGAAACATGAGATGAGTAAGCGCCTCGCCCTCTACAAGAATGATTTTAGTGAATTGTTGAGTGAATGGATTGCTCCAAGTTCTGAGGATGATGAATGAGAAAATTTCTATTCTCATTGATCATAATTATTAGTTGTTTTACCCTTTTTGCAACTCCCTACTCATTTCCTCTTAGTACTATTATCATCGATGCCGGTCACGGAGGAATAGATCCTGGGGCTGTTGGAAAAGATACTCTTTTAGAAAAAGATGTTACCTTAGACATTGCCCTTAGATTGAAAAAGAACATTGAAAGTAATAGTGATTTACATGTAGTTCTTACAAGAAGTGATGATACACTCATCCCGCTCAATGAGCGTGTTGCAATAAGTAATTCTACATTTCCTGGGTGGAATAACAGTGCCCTTTTTATCTCAATTCATGTAAATGGATCAACAAGCTCTGCCCCTCATGGGTATGAAGTGTTAGTTCGGGAGAGTAATAAAAGTGCCCCCTTTATCTCATCCTTAAGTGAAAATTGGGCCCTCTCGTATTTTGCGAAAGACTCTATTACTCAGTTAAGACGAGAGCTCAATCAAGCTTCCTATTCAGCCGCAGGTAGCATACGAGATGTTTTCTCTCTTTCTTTTCCTTCTGCAAAAGAAAGGGGGATAAAAGAGATGGATGTGTATGTCACAAATAACAACATATGGCCAAGTGTCCTACTGGAAGCGGGTTTTATTACGAATGAAGAAGAATCGCTGTTAATGAAAGATCCTTCTTGGCTCGAATCAGTTGCTCTATCTCTCTGGGAAGGAATTCAGCAATACATGCTATGAATTATTTCGTAAAGCCTCTTTCTTCTCTTTAGCTTCAATCACCAACTGAGTTTTTAACTCCTTAAGATCCTTAGAGAGTGACACTTTATAGATGTGTGGGTTAATCATCCTCTTATGAGATGGATGGAATGTAGAGAGATTTTTCACCACATCTTGTTGTATCTTTTTAATAGGAACAGCTTTTCCTATTCTCTCTCCATCTTTCATGAAAAGAGAGAGCATTGGGGTTACTGTATAATATTTTGAGTGTTTTAAGGTAAAATAATCTGTTACACTTGTTGGATGATGAAATACAATATCTTCACCTGCATTTACTTTCTCACTCTCTAAAGTAACTAAATCTCCTAAGGCAAGACCCTCTGTATCAAAGAAGCGATATACTTGTTTTCTTCCAGGATTTGTCGCTTTTCCAAATGAGTTACTTATCTTCATTACAGGAATAAGTGGTACATCATCTCGACAAATAGCAGAGAGTTTATAGACCCCATTAAGGGAACTTTGGTTTCCGCCTGTTACAAGGTGAGTTCCAATGCCATAGGCATCAATAGGTACCTTATCAGACACTAAGGTCTCAACAATCTCTTCTGTTATATCATTTGAGACTACTATTCGACTTTTGTTTAATCCATTCGCATCTAATCTTTTTCGTATTTCTCTCGATAAATAGCTTAAGTCTCCACTATCGATTCGAACACTTATATGCTTACCGATAGCCTCTAATTCTTTACCAACAATGATGGCATTTTCAATACCACTACCGAGGGTATCATAGGTGTCGATTAACAGGACCGCATTATCTGGATAGAGGCGCGCATATATTTGAAATGCTTCTAATTCACTTGCATAACTCATGATCCATGAATGGGCCATAGTTCCGGCAACTGGAATATTGAATACTTTGCCTGCAAGGGTGTTGCTTGTAGAAGTGCATCCTCCAATGAAAGCCGCCCTGCTGGCTGTGAGAGCCCCATCAGGTCCTTGGGCACGTCGTAAGCCAAACTCCATAATAGGGGCACCTTTAGTGGCTTGAGCAAGACGAGAAGCTTTAGTTGCGACAAGAGATTGAAAGTTAATCGTATTAAGGAGCATTCCTTCAATGAGTTGTGCCTCCATGAGCGTGGATTCAATTCTGATTAATGGTTCACCTGGAAAGACGATAGACCCTTCATCCATTGCATAGATATCGCCACTAAAGATAAATTCATCTAAGTACGTGAGGAAATCTTCATCAAATGTATCGAGTGTTCTTAAATAATCAATATCTGTTTTACTAAATGTAAAGTGCTCAATTCGTTTAATAAGATCATGGAGACCTGTAAAGACCACATACCCTCCGT
>CAYZUR010000109.1:0-6345 GCA_964481535.1 uncultured Spirochaetaceae bacterium
CTGGCACAGGCCTTTAGTCATTCCACATCTGAAAATAAAAGGTTTTTATTGGAAAACATGATATTTATACAACTCAGACGTACCATGGAGCAAATATTTTACTATAAAAGTGAAAAGGGTGAAGAAATTGACTTCGCAATAGGTCCTGATTCCAATATTCAACTAATCCAAGTGTGCTGGGAACTGTGGAATCAAGACAAAACAAAGCAACGAGAAATCAATGCACTCCTTAATGGTATGAAAGAATTACGCCTACAAGAGTCGTGGATAATCACAGCCTATGAAGAAAGTGAGTATCGAGATAAAGAAACCGGCAGGATGATCCATATTATTCCTGCTTACAAGTGGCTTCTGCAATAATTATAGGACGGTAATAAGATCAAAAAACAGCAGAAAGACTAAATTTCATCATAATCTCAAGTCAAATTGCAGATATTTTGAGAGAGTTCAGGCTAAGTTGTGAACATTGTGAAAGAAAACTCTCAACTAGCTCACCTCATAAAAATATTCTCATAAAAAAAATATTCACAGAAACCTACAAATTTTATGTTATTGAGGCCTAGAAATTGGTATACGTTAATCCTATCTCTCATTCATTGAATTATTATACTGGCACATCGGGATTATCATAATGCTCATGTAGCAGGGTTTATTATTGAGAAGGATCGTATTGTTACAGAAAATAGTAATCGCTCTCATGGATTTGGAGAACTAAAACTCTCTTCCTTTGAACCATGGTCCAAGAACCCGCCTATTTCAAAAATGTTGAGAGAAATTGGTTTAGCTGACGAGTTGGGTTCCCGAATGCGCAATACCTATAAGTACACAAAACTATGTTGTGCAACAGAGCCACCATTCATAGAAAGCGATAGATTCTTTGAATGAAGTGGCTACAGTTACTGTTGGCCCAACTAAAACCCTAAAGTCGCATAATGATACTTTGGATGATACTTTGGAACTTAGGATAATGGCTCTATTAAAACAGAATCCTCGAATTAAGCAACAAGAACTTTGTGAACAACTTGCTATTTCTCTACCGACAATTAAGCGGACCATGATAGGTATGGTAGAAAAAAACCTACTTGAACGTAAAAATGGAAAGCGATATGGCTATTGGGTAATTCACGAATAAGAACATAGAAAAGAAATAGTAATAAAAGATGAACATATATCGATAAGCAAATGCGTTGATGCAATAACTCTCTCTTTCAATCCTAGAGGAGGGTATTACTTAAATCTTATAGAATTTAAAGGTGGATTTAAACCAAGTGATTGGGATGATTATTGTTTGGAATTTAAAGGTTTTGATACGTTGCATTGTGGAATACCGAAATTACTTGCTGATAAAAAATCTGCATGGCTAGAGATCTTCAGTGATGGATGTGCGATTAGATACTTTATTATTTGTAAAGATGAAAATGTACTCTTTACTCAAGCAATTGATAGTAGAGAACTACTTCATAATCGTGTAGAAACCGAAAAAGATCGACTAACACTTGAAAAATTTCGAGGAAGGTTCAAAAGATATAGAAAAAGACATCCATACGAATTTGTTGAGGTCATCCCTACAACTTCTTTCATGGAAAAGTATCTGCTCAGTATCTAATCAATGTTCAATAGAAAGTAAATCCTAAAAAATAGGACAAAAGTTCATTTTTTCAAGTAAAATCCCTTGGATAAGACTGATTTATGGCTAAAAATAGACATAGGAAACCACGGCCATACAGAGATAATAATACTTCACAATTAAATGAGATTATTCATATACACAGCGCATCGTATATTAATAAGAGTCTTTTCTTTTTTTGAGTTTTTTACTAATTATCAACTCTATTTAGAGCAGCATTCTCTTCTCTCATTCTTGCCATCTGGAGCATACATAGCCAATAGTTTTTCTCTACCTTCTCTTGTGATTGATTCACTCTTTCTTGAATGGCCTCTTCTTCGAGAAGCCAATCTGATTTTAATTGACCAAGTTCTAAGAAGTAGCGCATGATATCAATGATTGATTCATCTTGCTTCTTTTTATTCATGTGTTCTACCACGCGGTGAGCTAATTCATCATATACATCATGACTAAAATGTTTCTCATCGCTAAAATAATGAAGCGTAAATTCCTGCATCTGGGTAACTGGTTCTTTCAATAAGGCTTTCTCTTCTACCGTATCACTAATAAAAAAGTAGTAGAGATTGGAAAGAGCTTTGGTACTCGAACTACGAAGAACTCTCCCTAGCCGCTGAATTCGCTGTCTTTGTGCTGAAGTGCTCGATAACACAATACCCACATCTGCATTAGGGATGTTAAAGCCCTCATCGAGTGCTTTACAACTCACAAGAATACGAACCTCTTTATTCTTAAATCTATCGAGAGCTTGTTTTTTTGCATCCCCTCCCATTTCACTATGGTAGCGTGCTACCTTGTTTGGGTACATTTTATCAAGACTCTCATATAAGAAATCTGTTTGGCTAATTCTTTCACCAAAAATTATGATAGTTGAAAGAGGATCTAACCTCGAAATTAAAACAGCAGCACACTCAAGACGAACAGACGCCTCATGAATTAAGGTTCTTCTTTTATAGAGTAACCCCAACAACCCTATTGCCCAACGAGAAGCAGGAAGATCTTTACTACCAGCTAATCTTCTTAAGATGATAAAGAAATCCTGCTTTTTCTCCTTAAGTGATATGAGAGTGTATTTATGTGAGACTGACAATAATTTAGCTATGTCTATAGAGAGATCAGCATATTCAATGCTCTCTGCACCAGTGAACCGTAAGCCAATATTGTACAGAACACAGTTATTAATGACCTTACTCTCAATTGCTTGGCCAAACCCATATGTGTAGATAAGAGGACCTAGGGAGGGAACTAACGTATCATCAAACCCCTCAGTGAGAGGTGTGGCAGAGAGTCCAAGAGAAAAGTAGTTCTTTTTATCTGAATGTGATAATTTAGGAAGAAAATCAAAGATCTTTCTGTTTTCAGCACTAGCATAGTGATGACACTCATCTGCAATTACTAAAACACTGTGCCCCTTCTTAAAATCGATGAGTATATGACGAGCTAAGGCATACCGAGCTGAATTAATAACATAAATCATATAGGACCTATCGGGTGTATCTTTATGAAGGCCATAGTAACACCCAATATCTTCCTTATTGACCCCATACTCAGCGTATGTTTCCATAATAAAAGAAGTCCACTGCCCAACCATAAAAGTCTTAGGAACAACTATGTAGACTTTTAATCTATTGGTGAGAGAGAGTTCTAATTCCTTAGCTCCAGAGAGAGCCATACGGCTCTTACCAGCCCCTGTGACAACCTTTACGATCCCCATCCCATCATTAGCGAGCCACTGTTCAATACAATCACGCTGCCACGTGTACAGGGGGTGTTTCATGCCTATCTTATTGCTCCTAATCTTCACTCTTATTATGCAATCATATTATTGTTGAAGTTCTTATCACTATACATACCACATAAGTTGCTAATCTGTTAAGCAATTACCATCCACACATCCAATATAAGAATACTCTTATAATTTTAGCACATTTGTTTCCCCTCTCCCTTTTACACTCCATTAAGAGATGCTCAGTGCATCATCGGAAAAAACTAATTACATGTCCCTATAGGGATTGTACTCACATCCAAATTATATTATCATCATGAACGAATTACAGCATTTTAAAACTAGAAATAAAGAGGTTTCCATCATGGATTATGAAGTTCTCCTTAGTGAGTATCAAATATTAGAAAAAGCCCTAAAAGATAAAAATACACAACTCGTAAAGCTTCAAAAAGCCCTCTCAAAAGAGATGGTTCAAGGAGACCTTACTGGCTTTACAAAAGATATCCAAACCATTAAACAGGTAAATAGTGAAATCACAAGAATCTTAGGTGAAACGGAAACTCTTATCGCAAGCTTTGATACTACCCACTACTTTGAAAGTGGATCATTTGCAGAGCAAATGCTCACCATCTGTGAAGAACATGGAGTTGATGTAGTAGGAGATTTCCCTATATTTGAAATGTTTCCCTATAAAGTTCGTTTTGATGTTGAGAATCAAGACATCTATATCGATCGTAAAAAAATCTCCTGTGTTCGCCCCCTCTCGTTTGTTGAAAAGATACAAGTGGGACGAGAGAAGTTAATGAAAGCTTCTTTTAATGCAGCCCGATTTGTTGAAGAATTGGCAGGAGCCTATGATTTAGCCCTCATTAAAATGAAGAAAAGTCCTGACACCGATCTCTACTTACAAACTATCTACAACTATTTAGTTCCTATGAGTCGCTTTCGTAAGGATTATGACAAACAAAGCTTTGCTTTTGATATAGCTAGGGTATTTAGTGAAGAAGAAATTACGCTAAAGGACGGAAGAAAATTCCAATTTGGCCCAAGTCGTAACAACAACAAGGCAATTAGAATTCTCGATAACACAGGACAAGAGAGATATTTAGCTACTATACGATTCTATAGCTAGAGGAATGTGATGATAGAACCCTACCTTTATAACGATAAAGACCATAACCTTATTGCTCGTCTCGCCCATGGAGAAGCTCCAATGAGTGAAGAAATCCTTAACGAACTCTCTGTTGGGATAGATTTTATCACCGACTTTTGGAGCGATAAGTATCTTAAAGAATTTATCCCCTTTGGTGGAAGTAAGATTAAATTTATCACAGGTCTTAGTGGTAGTGGGAAATCTCACACTCTTTATACCCTGAGCTCTATCGCTACGAAGTTGAATTACATTACAGCCTCCTTCTCTGCTCATGATATTTGGCTCCATGATTTTAAAGATGTCTACCTTGAAATATTACGACAAGGGGACTTACCAAAGCTCTTAGAAATATGTAGCCACAAGATCATAGAGGCTATGGGATTTGATTACAAAGAGATTCCCCAGGGAATGACCTTTATTGACTTTTTAGGGCAACAAGGACTCGCTGATGGGATAACTCGTAGAGAGATACGATTACAACTAAAGAATATGTTTCTTGATAATCCCCTCTTAGATAATAACTTCGCCCTAGCGTGTAGTCTCCTTTGTGGAGGAATCCTTGGTCACCCATTCTTAGAACCATTAAGTCGGCAACTACTCTTATCATGGCTTAGTGGAGATAAAACCATTAAAGTCTCAACACTCCGCCCGCTTGGACTCGCCCCCACTCGCATCACTAAGTTTAATGCGCGTCACATGCTGCGCTCGTTAGCAGAAGTAGTGAGATTAAGTGGTCACACTGGATTGTTTGTCTCAATTGATAACCTTGAAGTCTTGGTGGAGAAATCGAGTCTCGAAGCTATTCGATATACGAAGATGAGACGAGATGACACCTATGAAAGTATTAGACAACTCATTGATGATATTGATAGCTTTCATAACATTATGTTTGTCTTTACCTTTGATAGAGTCCTGTTAGATGATGAAAACAAAGGACTTAAATCATACCAAGCACTGTGGATGAGAATTCAAAATGAAGTAGTTGGTAATAAGATTAATAGGTTTAGTGATATTATCGATATGGATGCGGTAGCCTTACAGCTATTTACCCCACAAATGGTTCTTGAGATGTCCCGGAAGCTTGCAGAAGTTGTCAATAATATTGATATGAAGGCGACCACTATCAATGAAGAGAAAGCACTCGAGATAATTAGAGTCGCACGTATGGGGGGAGTATCAATACCTAGGCTTGTAAACCAAGCTACCCTTCAAATGTTTGAAGGAGTGCTCCTATAATGGCAGATTATGAAGCAAGACACATTGTTGAAGCCCTACGTTCAGGAATCCCCTCTCGTGCTGTAGGTCAGTACTTTTCTGAAGCCAGACCTCACATCATGAAAGAAATTATGCAAGATATAGCACAAGTACGTGATGAAGGAGCCTCAACTGGAAAGATTATTAGTGGTAAATATGGAGAAGGAAAGACTCATTTACTTAATACCGTATGTAATATTGCAGGTGAAAACAACATGGTGGTCTCTTATATTCCTTTAAGCAAAGAAACCCCTTTTGATAAACTCTATATCATTTATCAAAAAGTAATAAATAACACCTTTCTCCCTCACCGCCTTCAACCTGGCTTTACTCAAATATTCGATCAACTCACTCCTAACAGTCCTTTAACTAATGATCTCTTACTGTTTGCAGCTAAGCAGCTTGAAACTGATAGGCTCTATTATGTCCTACGCTCTTTTATCAACACTGATGACCAAGATGAAAAGTTTTTGTTACAAACTGACTTAGAGGGGGACTTTGTCCCAAATCAGCAGATTAAGAAGATTTATAAAAGGATTTTTGGTGAAAAGGTGACCTTTAACAAGAACTTTGTAAAGTCTACTCACT
>CAYZUR010000110.1:0-6327 GCA_964481535.1 uncultured Spirochaetaceae bacterium
TAATTCCACCATACAAGAATGGGATATCTAACGGTGCTATGGGAATATTATAATAGAGGGAGAATTTTGTCTTATTATATCCATCCTCTCCAAATCTTGTGAGATAGAGGGGTGGGAGAATCGATTTAAGACTAAAAAAGTTACCAAAGAGAGCTCCATGAGAATAGGCATTTCTTACTTCTAATCTCATATTTTGATGGTACAAGGGAAGAGGTAATGAAACAGATGCACGAAGTGATGATAAGAAATTATGAGATCCATCAGTGAGTGAGATAGAGTCTTGAAGTGAGTAAGAAGCAAAATAAGAGAAGCGCCCAAAGGAATCAAGAGGGGCACTATTCGTTCGGTATGAGTGGCCGATTTGTCCAAGCAAGACTATCTGTTTGTTTAATGAATGAGAGTATCCTGTCAAAAGAGCCCCTTGAGTGAAATGTGTCCCCCTTAAAGAGGCGCTATATTTAAATGGGAATGATAGGGATGTGCTTATACTACTTCTTCGTGTTGAATCAAGGGTGAATTCATTATAAAGGGCATTTACACCGATAGCTACAGGACCTGGATTGTATTGGTAATCAAGTGATCCTCTAGCTACTGAATCCTGAAAACTATATCCAGCTGTTGCTTGAATAATGTGCTTTTGAAGGAGGCTCGTCCATATCGTCCATGCTGCAGGAACTACATTGTTTCCTTCAATAAAAGGGAGAGGCACTATTAGATTAAATCTAGGATAATCGACATATTTTTTTATTTCAAAGGATGATACTACGTTACTCTCCCATGACTCTTGAATAGGTGTATCAATTGGAAATTCTTTTTCAATGAGATTAAGAAAAATAGACTCGACACTAAATAACGACTCCCCAGTAGAGCGGTAACTCATGTAGTATGTCTTAGTCGGTGTAATAATCCCATCGAGTATTCCAATAGGGTCTTCATAGCGTAATGATATCTCTTTCGTATTAATATTAACAGAATAGAGAGCGTAGGGGGCATCAAAGTCACTTACAAAGGAGATTTCTGATTCATTGATAAATCTTGGTGATCTGAGCTCTGCGTAAGTTGGTCCAACTATTGTTGTCCACTTTTTCCCATCATACAACACAATAGAAGAGGTTCCCCCGTCTACTATAACTGCTGTGATGAAAGATGAATTATTGTGTACTTGAGGAAAATATATTGAAGAGGTGGGTGAATCAAATAAGACTCTTTTTTCTTGAGTATCAAGGTCTAGCTGAACAAGACGATAGCGGTCACTTACCCCCTCTAAAGCGATAAGTCTATTATTGTTTTCATCAAGCTGTACTTGATAATATCTTTGGTTTTCACTAATTCTTACCACTCTTTTGGTATCAATATCTATTTGGTAGATATCACTAAAACTCATTGGTGCGCTGATAAGGGTTGATGGGTGAAAGAAATCAGCACTTTGAAAGATCATATATCCTTTTTCCCCATCTCTTGTAATAGCTATTGCATCGTGTTTAAGGGTGGGGATACGAGCGATGAGTTCCTCTTGATTCCCGTCACTATCAATTCTTATTAATGAAATCCCTTTATCAAGAGTATAGGATGTTGCATAGAGTGCATTGTTAATTAGATCAATCATATCAAAAGAGGCGACAGTGTCGTCTGTTATTCTTTTAGCTTCCTTTCCTTTATTCTCATCAATACTATTTTTAAATGAGATGAGTGCTTTTTGATAGATCTCTTTTGCTTTAAGTCCAGTCACTTTTTTTATTGCAGGAGAAAGACCAAAGAAAGGAAATCGTGTGTAGATACGGTTTATCTCATTAAAACTTGAAATCTCATAATTACGAATAATATAGTCGAGCATAAGGTAGCCAGTGAGATAAATTCTTCCAGATGGGGGAAGGATTGATGAATATGCTCCCTTAGAGAGAGACCACATAGTTGCATCATCTAATAAAGAAGCTTTTATTTGCATCGCAAATCTTTCGTTATCACCTCGTCCACCTCGAGCAAAGATGCTTTCAGTATTGGTGGTAATTCCTTCTATCCACCAACCAGGCATTAATAGGGCATTGATATTTGGAACTTCAGGACCAAATATAGGAGTAAGGAAGGCAGCTGGTCCTATTGGGTTTGTTAAGTGAAGAAAGTGAGTTAATTCATGGGTGAACAGCGAATAGAGCCATGATGAGCTTCTGTGTCCGAGAAAGAGTGAGTCATCACTGGTGACAAAGAGCGTAACACGGGAAGGAAACGGGGCAAAATAGCCATTAGCCCATGCAGTGCGTCCTGTAATCACTACAGGAACTCTTTTGTCTCCTTTGTACTCAAGCTGCTCTTTTAAGGTTTCATATACCTCATCACCAAATGAAGCAACTTGCAACGCAGCATCTCTATAGGTGGGCTCAAATATGATTTCTAGATGATGAGTTTCTATTACTTGATAGCCTTTATACTCATTTTCACTTGCACCTAAAGGAATCAATGAAAGAACTAAGAGAATGCCTATAAGCGCCATTCGAAATGAATTGTTCATACTAAATACTGTACGCAATTGTGCCAAAGAGCTCAAGCATTATTTACATTATTAAAGTTTTTCCTATACTTCTATAGGGTTTGCCTTGTACTATTATTCATACATCTAGGATAAGGGTATCTAACAATAAATGAGGAAATTACGATATGTATGTTAACTAATAAAGAGAGAAATGAGAGAGTTCATGTATTAGAGACTATGATCTCTCTCTATTGTAAAAAGAAGCATAAAACTATTCATGTGTGTGAAGAGTGTGAAGACCTTAGAAGGTATGCAATTTCTCGACTCGATGAATGCCCCCTCCTTGATGATATGATATTCTGCTCATCATGTGAGGTTCATTGTTATGATAAAGTTCATAGAGAATTGATCAAAAAAGTGATGGTTTTTAGTGGAAAGAGGATGATTCTGTATCATCCAATTATGGCCCTTCGACATGTAGCGCATAGCATAAAAACAAAAATAGCCAAAAGAAATAAGAACGTATCTTCTTAGTAAGGAATAGATAGCATTTTTATAAAGGCTTATTTCTTTAAAATGATAAAAAACCCCTTCATTCGATATCTTTGTAACGAATAGGGGATAAAAAGCGTTTTACTATTGTAGACCATAGTGTACTATGTAATTAGAGAAGAAATATAAAAGCATGGAGGCTTATATGAAAATTAAGAAATTAGGTATCACCATATTGATGATTATTATCGTCATGAGTTCTCTGTTCGCAGCAACTCCTAGTAAATTTGATGTAGGAGTTCTCAATTTTTACAAAATTCAAAATGTAATTGATACAGAGTTTGAAGCTTATACACCAGGAATTAGACTTGAAGGACATATTACACCATGGTTTGGCCTTGGACTTGATGCTCTTTTAGATTCCCCATTTAGTGGTGGTGGTGACCCTAACCTTGTTCTTACCACAGATATCGCCTTCAGAGCTTCTCTTGGGTTCTTTGAACCATATATAGCTCTTGGTCCTGCTTACAGTGTAGTCTTTGCAGATTCTGGTGTTACTCTAGATCGTGATGTTATGTATAGTGGTCGAGTTGGATTTGATTTCAATATCACTTCAATATTTACGGTCGGAGTTGAGAGTAAACTGATTTTAAGGCACCTTGATGCAGTAATTGATGGCAGTCAGGAAGTTGATTGGTTAGAGTCAACCTATGTTGGGTTAACACTTAAAGCTAAATTCTAAATAATGTATCATTTTTACATTAAGGGCTATCTTTTAGAGATAGCCCTTAATGTGTGTATTTAGGAATCTTTCTTAATGGTAGGTGGGTTTTCTTTTAGGTGTTTGTGATCTCCACTTATATCAAGAACTACTTCCCCTAAATTCCTCTTCAAGGAATTCTCTGTTGTCATTGCAAAAGCGATATCTACCTCTTTTGTAAACTCTTTTTTTACTGCACGCATTAAACGAAGAACGTCTTCTTTTTCAAAGCCGTGCGCTATTACTACTTTTTGTTCACTCATACACTCAATAATAATAAAGGAGTGTAGCTTAGACAAGAGACTAAGATTCCTAATTTCGGTATACTCAACAGTATGAATACCTACCTACACTGTATCCCTTGTTTATTTGAACAAATTGAAAAGTCAGCCACTCTTTTTCACTTAAGTGATGAACAAGCAAAAGAAATAATGGATGAAGTTGGCTCTTCTTTAAAAGATATCCCCCTTACTTCATCTCCTCCTGAAAGAGCTCTTATAGTTCAACAGATGATTTCATCATATTTAGGGACAGATGACCCATATAAAGCGATAAAAAAAGAGAGTAATGATAAAGCTCTAGAGTTATATCCTCTTATTGAAAATATGGTGCTACAAAGTTCTCACCCCCTTTCTACAGCGATAGAGCTCTCTTGTGCTGGTAATATTATTGATTATGGAGTGAGTCCTGAAGGGATTGATGTCGAAAAAGAAATTAGAGCTATTATTGCAAAAAGTGAGAAAAAGATTGCTAAAGAATCTTCAACACTATTTGCAATAAAAGAATTTATTTCAACGATTGAAAAAGCGAAGACGCTCCTATTTCTTGCAGATAATGCTGGAGAAGTCGTTTTTGATAAACTCCTATTAGAAACAATAAAGCGCCTCTATCCCCACCTCTCTATTACTGTTGCAATGCGAGGGAAACCTATTTTAAATGATGCTCTCATTAGTGATGCCTATGATATTGGCCTTAATACCATTGGAACAATCATTTCATCAGGTGTTCCAACTCCTGGAACAGTGATGAAGTTTACTACTCCACAATTTTTAGAGTTGTTTAACTCAAGTGATATGGTGATTTCTAAAGGACAAGGAAATTTTGAAGCATTAAGTGATGAGGAGAGGGAAATATTCTTCTTACTTCTTACTAAATGTGAAGTAATAGCTAAGCACGTTAATTCTCATGTTGGAGATATCCTTTTGATTAATAAAGTGCCCACTTCTCAATTGCTTTAGCAACACCATCATCATCACAGCTTGTTGTCTGATAAAGGGCGGTGTTGGCAACTCCTTTCGAACAGTTTCCCATCGCAACACTATGCTGAACGAGCTTTAGCATCTCTATATCATTTGATTCATCCCCAATAGCCATTGTGTTTTCTGGGGAGATACCTAACTCAGATAGCAACTTATCTAATGCAAATCCTTTTGTAGCACCTTCACTCATCATCTCGAAATACGATGGGTGAGAGTAGACCACGTGGAGAGTATCTTTGCATTTTTTGAGTAATTCTAATCTAATTTTTTCAGTATCACTAAACTCTCCAATGAACATTGCTTTTGTGAAAGCAAAGGGGGAGAGAGTAGAAAAATCTTCTGTTACCACACCAATTTTACTGGTTAGAGGCTCTAGGAAATCAGCATGTTGCCCATGTCCTTTATAGTGGACTTTATGTTGTCTAAATGCTTGAAAGGCTGCAGGAGTGTTCTCAATGAGGGAAACAATAATTTCACTAATTGATTCATCCATTGTTTTATGAAATAGATCTGTTTTGCTTATAGGATCATATATACACGACCCGTTATAACAAATCATGGGAGTAGGGCTCGCAACTTGTGTAATATAACGATCACATGTAGCTAGGCTTCTTCCTGTAGCAATAATTATTTTAATTCCTCTATCCATTGCCTTTTGTAAGACCGATAGGGTATAGGGGGTAATGGTTTTATCTGTAGTGAGTAGTGTTCCATCAAGGTCGATAGCAATCGCTTCAATGGTGGGTTTTTTCATCGTAACTATCCTCTTTTGTTTATACTTGAGATACCGTATCATATCTTCATCTTTCTTTTAAGATGTGTCCCTTACTTTAGGTAAACTTATTCATCTTCTATTCAATCTCTCCCTTTCCATAGTATAATGGATATTGTTAAAGAGGAGATTATGGTTATGACAAAAAGATGTAATGTAAAAGAGACACATGATATTATTGATACACTCATTAAAAACAATGAGACTATTTTTAAAGCAGATATTGTAGATAGAAGGGGAAAAGCTCTCGATAGCGACCTGTTATACAGTGAAGTTATTGCAAAAAGACTCCTCACAAAACACCATTTTATTGAAACCTTGCAATCTCAAGTAAAACATCTGAAAGGAACAAAATATGGGATTGCCCCTCATGATGGTACAACCTTAAACCCTACATTGTTTGGTCTTGGAGAACAAGAGAGAGTTTCTATTGCTCTGTATAACAGGAAAGATCTTGGCTCTTTGGGTACTGCAATTGATTATCTTGTTCCGATTAACAGCAGAGATACGAATCTCCCTTTAGGTTCTATAGACCTTGTGAGTTATAATAAAGAAGAATCAGCATTATATGTTACCA
>CAYZUR010000111.1:0-6188 GCA_964481535.1 uncultured Spirochaetaceae bacterium
ACTAAAGATTGACGACTTTAGCTATGGTAATATAGAGATCTTTGATTGCTTCAAATTCATCTTTACACGAGGCGCCATCTGCAACTAATCGTGCACATTTGTATAAAGAGTCAGTAATTTTTGTATCTTCTTTAGATCTTTTACCAGGTGCTGAAACTACAGCCACTACACGAAGAGGGTCGCTTTTAAGAATATCAGCAACCTTTTTGATATGAGAAGCATCACTTAATGAGCTGCCTCCGAATTTACTTACAATCATATGCATGTATCACTCCTTTGATCTATATTCCATCTGTGAAAGGCAGAACACAATATAAGAAGTGTAACACGTTTGCCCACTCACAAGGAAGCAGGTGCTCATCACACCTGCTTTTTAATAGGTAATCTAATTCCTACAATGTACTATTTTTTATAAATAGGTCTATCAGTGTAGGTTGTATGTAATAGATGGTGTGCTTTATCAGAAAGAGGAGCACCTAAATAATCAGCATAAAGTTGTTGAATTTCAGGGTTTTGGTGAGAACATCTCACTGTACTTCTTTCATCATCTGTATAAAGACCAGCAATTCTTTTTTCTCTTACATCATCAGTAGAAGCATATGGTTGACCACCACCACTTACACATCCACCTCTACATGCCATTACTTCAATGAAGTGATAAGGAGGTTCTTTTCCATTATCTCTAGCTTCACGAATTTCATCTAAGAGAGTGCTTACGTTTGCCATACCATGTGCTACAGCTACTTTAAGTTTTGTCCCTTTAACATCAACTTCGCCACTTCTGATTCCTTCCATTCCACGAACAGCTTGAATATTTACATCTTTAAGATCTTCACCTGTCATGAGGTTATAGGCAGTTCTGAGAGCTGCTTCCATAACACCACCAGTGTTACCAAAAATTGTTCCAGCTCCGGCATATGCTCCAATAGGTGAATCAGCTTCTTCATCTTCTAATGCTAAGAAATCAACTCCACTGGCCTTAATAAGACGAGCAAATTCACGGGTAGTAAGAACGAGGTCTACATCTTTAAAACCAGATGCATGCATATTATCATCACGACCAATTTCATACTTTTTAGCAGTACATGGCATAATAGCTACTGAATAAATAGTTGCTGGGTCTATACCAGCTGTTTCAGCATAATATGTTTTAGTAATAGCTCCTTGCATCATCATAGGAGATTTTGCAGTAGAGAAATTAGGAATCATATCTGAATAATATTTTTCCATATAGTCAGTCCATGCAGGACAACAGCTTGTAATTTGTGGAATAGCACCTTTACCAGTAGTAAGACGTTTTACTAACTCAGAGCCTTCTTCCATAATGGTTAAGTCAGCTGCAAAGTTTGTATCAAAGACTTTTGAAACTCCAAGGTGTCTTAGTGCTGCATAGATTTTTCCAGTAGTAATTGTTCCAGCTGGAAGGTTAAATGCTTCACCAAGTGCTACTCGAACAGCAGGTGCTATTTGTGTAACAACATGTTTATTTGGATCGCTAACAGCTCTGACAAAATCACCGATTTCATCTTTTTCATAGATAGCACCAACTGGACAGTGAGCAGAACATTGGCCACACTTGATACAAGGACTATCAGCAAGAAGTAAATTAGCTGCAGGAGCCATCACTGTATGATCGCCTCTACCAATGAACTCAAGGGCATATACACCTTGTTGATCTTGGCAAACTTGAACACAACGACCACATTTGATACATTTTGATGGATCAAGAACAATAGAAGTTGTTGAAGTATCTTTTGGAAGGTCAACAATTCTTACTTCATAAGGTTGGTGTCTTACACCAAACTCAGCAGCAAAACGTTGAAGTTCACATGTGCCATTACGAGCACAAGTAAGACATTCATTAGGGTGAGTGCTAAGAATCATTTCAATAACTGTTTTTCTAATTTGATAGAGTTCAGCATCATGAGTAATAATATTTAAATTCTCTTGTACCGGAGCTGCACATGCTCTCAATAGCTTAGGAGAGTTCTCTTGTTTAACAACACACAGGCCACATGCTCCCCAAGCTGGTAAGTCTGGGTGATAACAAAGGGTCGGAATGTTAACATTTGCCTTTTTAGCTGCAGCCAAGATGTTGCTTCCTGCTTCTATCTCAACTGGTTTGCCATTTATTTTCATATGAACGGTATTCATATTTATCCTCCTCAACTATCGAAGCCCTAACGGACTTCGATTGCCCCGAATTTACAGGTATCATAACATGCACCACATTTGATACATGCTGCTTGGTCTATCACGTGCACAGCTCTACGTTCGCCACTAATTGCATTTGTAGGACATTTCTTTGCACAAGCAGTACATCCAATACATTTGTCAGCTAAGATTGTGTAAGTAATTAAGCTCTTACACTTACCAGCTGGACATGTTTTATCATTAATGTGAGCTAAGTATTCATCTTCAAAATAGTGTAGTGATGAAAGAATTGGGTTTGGTGCTGTTTGTCCAAGAGCACAAAGTGAAGCTCTCTTCATTGCAGAACCAATTTCTTTCATTTGATCAATATCTTCTAGTGTTCCATTACCCTTTGTGATTTTCTCGAGGAGGTTCATTAATGATCTTCCACCGATTCTACAAGGGGCACATTTACCACAAGATTCTTCAACACTAAAGGTGAGGTAGAATTTAGCAACGTCTACGATACAGTCATCTTCGTCCATGACGATCATACCACCAGAGCCCATCATTGAACCAAGTTTAGTTAAAGAACCAAAATCGATTGGTGTATCAAGGTATTCTTTTGTAATAACTCCACCACTAGGTCCACCAGTTTGAACGGCTTTAAATGCTCTATCATTAGCAATTCCACCACCGATATCATAGATAATTTCTCTAAGCGTTGTTCCCATTGGAACTTCTACTAATCCAGAGTTTCTAATTTTACCAGTTAATGCAAATACTTTTGTTCCAGGGCTATCTTGAGTTCCGATTCGACTGAACCAATCACCACCCTTTAAAATTATCACAGGAATGTTTGCCCATGTTTCAACGTTGTTGATAACAGTTGGCATTCCCCATAATCCTTTTACAGCTGGGAACGGAGGGCGAGGAACTGGCATCCCTCTTTTTCCTTCAATAGAAGCTAACAAAGCTGTCTCTTCACCACATACAAATGCACCGGCACCAAGACGTATTTCAATATCAAAATCAAATCCAGTGTCAAGAATATTCTTTCCAAGTAATCCATACTCTCGTGCTTGTTTCATTGCAATTTCGAGTCGTTTAATAGCAAGAGGATATTCAGCTCTAATGTAGATATACCCTTGGTTTGCACCAACAGTGTGTCCTGCAATAGTCATAGATTCAAGAACTGAATGAGGATCCCCTTCTAAGGTAGAACGGTCCATATAGGCACCAGGGTCGCCTTCATCTGCATTACAGACAATAAATTTCTGACCACCCTTAGCCTGTCTTGTAAAGTTCCACTTCATCCAAGTAGGAAATCCTGCACCACCACGACCACGTAATCCTGCTGTTTTCATTTCAGTGATTACATCATCCGGTGTCATATCAAATAAGACTTTTTCAAGAGCTACATACCCTTCACGAGCGATATATTCATCAACATTTTCTGGATCAATAAATCCACAGTTTCTTAAAACAATTCTAAACTGCTTTTGATAAAACTCAATATCTTCTACTTTAGCGTGTTTCTTAGAATTATCTTTATTATATAAAAGACGGGTGAGTTCACGCCCTTTTACAATATGTTCTTCAAATAATTCTTTAGCATCCTCAGGGGTGACTTGTACATAGAAAGAATCTTCTGGAAGAATCTTTACAATTGGACCTTGTTCACAAAACCCGAAACATCCTGTTTTAATTATCTGAACTTCGTTTTCTAGATTATGAGTTCTACACTCAATATTTAATGCTTCAAAAATGGCATTTGCCTTACTTGATTCACAAGCAGTACCACCACAAACAAGAATATAGCTTCGATATGCCATTACTTGCCTCCATCTTTAATAATATCTGCAGAAGGTTTGTCAAACACATATTCACTTACTAATTTACCATTCATAATGTGCTCTTGAACAATTCTTCTTGCAACAGCATCATCAACTTTTCCATAAATAACTGAAGGCATGCCGGGAGCATTCACTTCAACAGTAGGTTCTACATAACAAAGCCCCATACAACCAGTTTGAGTCACTGATACTGTACTGAGATGTTGTTCATCAAGCTCATTTAAAAATGCATCGAGCACAGTTTTAGCCCCAGCTGCAATCCCACAAGTTCCCATCCCAATAACTACTTGGGTATCCTTGTCATTAATATCACGCTTCTGGATTTCCGTTTTTTTTGTGTCACGAAGCTTACGTAACTCCTGCAACGTCATCTTAGCCATTCCAGCCTCCTGTTTGGGGTTTGTATTCTTATACCCGCTGTAAAAATTCTTCTATAGCAGCCTCTTGAGACTGCAAAAATGTTTTCATCAAAATGATATTGCTTACGGTATTCACTTCTTGCAATACTTCAAGCAATTCACTCTTACTCACTTCATACTCTTCACGTATTTCATTACGATTTGCGGCCCTCTTAACAATAAGATCAGCACTACTCGGATATGAAAACAGTGAACTTAAAGTTGATGGACTATCTCCTAAGGGGGGGGTGTCTATATGACTAAGTGGCACAGTATAATATACCACAGTCCCTTTACCAACTTCAGATGAGAGAGAGAATTCTCCTCCCACCGATTCTACCATCTGGTATAAAAAGGGCAATCCCAAACCAACTTTTCTTTTTTTATGCTTAATGCCATCACTATAAAATGGATCTAGTGCCCTCTTTTGTTGGTCAGGACTCATTCCTTTTCCATCATCGGTTACACTAAAAATTATCCAATTCTCATTTTGCTCTATCACAATACCTACATTAGTAGCATCTGCCTCAAAACTATTTTGAGCGATATCGGTCAGAAAATCACATAATGATGCATGCATACCCACATAAACCTATATTAACTAAATTTTGCAATAATTCCTGGAAGTTGATCTTTGGTTACTTTACCGTAAACCTCACCACCAACAGTAAGAACAGGAGCAAGTCCACAACAGCCAACACAACGAACACCCTCTAGGGAGAATTTGCCATCTTCTGTTACTTCATTAACTGCGATACCTATTAGGTTACTGAGTTCCTCCATAAGGACATCTCCACCTTTTAGATAACATGCTGTACCTAAACAAACTTGAATATTATGTTCACCTGGCTTAGTTGTTTTAAAGAAATGATAAAAGGAGAGAACTCCATATATCTTTGCTAATGGGAAGTCGAGCATATATGCTACTTGGTCTGCTGACTCACGAGAAACATATCCAAATTCCTCTTGCACTCGGTGCAAAATCATAATTAAATTACCTGGCTTATTACGCCACTTGTTAATAAATGCATTAAGTTCACGCGAAAATTGATTATCGTGTTTCATCGCTGACATGGAAACCTCCAGAAGCTGTATTCGTTGTAACATGATAGGGGGTATATAGAATATTTTCAACACCTATTTTGCAAAATAAATAACTTTTTCACACTTTATTTCACTTTAAATTTTAAATATTGCTGTTTTTTTTATTTTGATGTATAATTCTTCACATTAAAAGAGGATTTATTATGAACAACGACATGGTCATCAGAATTACACGTTATTATCGCATTCTTAATCGGTTACGATCTCTCGGCCTTGAAAAAGTATTTGCTCATAACCTTGCAGACGCAGCTGGTGTATCCGCTGCTATTGTAAGAAAAGATTTCTCTTTACTTGAAATATATGGACAAAAAAGGGGGGGATACGAAATTCCTGACCTTATAGGCTCGTTAGGGAAAATACTGGGAAAAACTGATGAACCACAAAATGTCGTTATCATTGGATGTGGAAGAATCGGAAAAGCATTGATGCACTATAATGGATTTGAGCCAGATGGAATTAGAATTGTAGCTGGATTTGATTCAGATCCCCTTGTCTATAGTGATAACATCCATCCAGTCCCCATATATCCTGTAAGTAGAATTGAAGAAGTGGTAAAAGCTCATAATGTAGAGGTAGCAATTATTACGGTTCCAGAGGTTGCAACAAATGATAGTTATCAGCGTCTTGTACATGCAGGAATTCGTGGAATCTTAAACTTCTCCCCTATTACCTTAAAACCAACGCTCCTTCCTGATGG
>CAYZUR010000112.1:0-6133 GCA_964481535.1 uncultured Spirochaetaceae bacterium
AGCTCATGGGTAAAAGTAGAGTAGTTACTATAAAAAGAGAAGGCATGAAAAAAATAATACTATACCTATTTTGAATATATTCCCATAAGATGTAATGAGAAAAAAATGAAATATTTTTAGAAAAAGAAGAGGTGAAATATGCATAAAGTTGGAATTATAGGGGTTGGAATGATCGCTCATATGCACGCTAAAGCTATTGGTGATATTGAATATGCCCAAGTTGTAGCGTGTTTAGATATTAACAAAGAGAGAAGTGTTGCATTTGCAGAGCAATATCATTGCACTGGCTATAGTGATATTACCAAATTCTTAGCTCATGATGATATGGATGTAGTCACTATCTGTACCCCATCTGGTCTTCACCTCGATAGTGCTCTACTAGCGGCTAAAGCTAAAAAGCACATCATCATTGAAAAACCTATTGAAATCACTGGTGCACGCTGTGATCAAATTATTGAAGAAGCTAAAAAGAACAATGTAAGCGTCTGTGGAATATTTCCTTCTCGCTTCCACACAGTAGCTGGGGTTATTAAAAAAGCAATTGATGAGGGACGATTTGGCAATATTGTGTTAGCTGATGCCTATGTAAAGTGGTACAGATCAAAAGAGTACTATGAATCAAGTCCTTGGAAAGGAACCTGGAAATTAGATGGGGGAGGAGCTTTGATGAATCAATCGATTCATGCAATAGACCTACTTGGATGGTTTATGGGAAAGGTAGATTCTGTGATGGCTCAAGTGGGTACTCTCACTCATAAAAGTATAGAAGTAGAAGATACTGCTGTTGCAGTCCTACGCTTCGCGAGTGGCGCCCTAGGGGTGATAGAAGGCTCTACTGCAGCATACCCGGGATTCTATAAGAGAATAGAAATATCTGGCTCTACTGGATCTGTTATCATGGAAGAAGAGAATATCACCTGCTGGAAGTTTGAAGAAGAAAAATCAGAAGATGAAGAGATTAGAAAGAGGTTTAGTAACTCAACCCACACAGGTGGGGGAGCAAGTGATCCAAGTGCCATAGGGTACCATGGACATAAACTACAATTCATCAATTTCTTTGATTCACTCGATAATAACACCTCTCCTTTAGTAGATGGAGTGGAAGCAAAGAAAGCTGTATCTCTCATTGAAGCAATCTATGAAAGTGCAAAAAGTGGGAAATTAGTAAAGCTAGATTAGCCACATAATTTCTCTACATAGATACCCTGAATAATTGAATAAATAGGTAAAGGTGAACTACATAATAGTTCACCTTTAGTGTTTTCTATTTATATATTTACACCAATTTCCCAAATATCCTATATACCTCTTTATTATGTTGAAGATACAAGGAACAGATAAAAGATTCTAATAAAAAAAATCGGAATGAATCTGTCCGTAACACGGCGGGATCCATTCCTATAAAAGGTACCTTTTGGTATCTTTTTGTTCATCACATATAGATTACATCACCTACACATTGTCGTCAATATTATCTAAGACCATTTTATTTGAATTGGAAATCTACAAAATTTTTTATAAAGCAGTAATTCGAAATGATTATAGTATTTTGTCCAAAATATCCTTTATGTAATAGGCACCTCTTATAGATAAATGAGCCAAGTTCTTCCATTCTTGCTCTTTTTACCTCTTCACTCGTTACTATTTCATTGAACAAGTATAGAGTTGCAACAAAGTCATGAATTACTGGATTTGAGAGTTGTTGTTTTCTTGTTTGCGTGGATATTGCAGGTACTTGTCTTTGAATAAATGTGTTTAGTTGTTTATTCTTTGTGAAATTATCGTTTGAATATCCATCTTTCAAGCTATTTAGCAAGCAATTGTCATGTGTAATGGCATTCCTTAGCATCCTTGCAGACCATAACAGGTTTGTTATATGGAGAGTATTTTTGGAATGGTTAGAATTATTCTTAACATAGAAGGAAAATAATTTAATCAGATCTCCGAATGACAATACCTCAATCACATTCCACAGTGCAAATTTCTGATTACTTATTGTCACTGGGGAGGTTGGACAGCATTTTCTTATTAAATCTCCACAGTATCCATTTTTGTTTTGAACAATTCTTGATAATATATGATTATTGTGTGATTTGTAATGGTTAAAAAAATCTTTGACAATTTTATAACCATCCTCGTTGTCTTCCTCAAAGCTTTTCAGTAAAAAAATCTTTGTGTAATGCTCTATTGCTGTTAAGATTTTGTGGGTAATATTTTTGAAGTGCATATCGAGGATAGATAGTTCTTTTAAATATGCAAATTCTAGGTCAATATATTTTCCTCTTTGTTCACTATTCTCATCTGAATAATGTTCATGATTTTTTGCGTAAGACTTCACCCTGAAGTAATAATTATGATTAGATAGAAATACATGAGCATCTGTTTTATTAACAATCGAAAACGCTATACCTTTTGTATTATGCATATGCTCAATTCGCTCGTTAAAACTGAGTTTGTGCTTCTTCTGTACATCCATTAATTAACAGTCATTTATCATTAGTAGTAAATTAATGATATCTTTGGTTATACATACTTGCAACTTAAAACACTATTTTTTTAGAATTTGTTTTTCTTACTACTTTTTTAAGCCGAAAGAATTCTTTTTTCCATACACCAAAAAATATCGGCACCACTTGGTACCGATACAAACATATCAATTATTATCTCTTATTTTGTTTTCTTTTTCCTATTTCTTGCCTTGTACAGTAACGTATCATACGTATAAGTAATTGGTTTTAAAAGGAAAGTTGTTGTCGCCTTGATTGGTTTTATCCTTCCAAAAAGGGTGAAGAATATTGCTGTGATGAGTAGGACTGAAATTACTGAACCAAAGAAAGGTAAGAGATTTCCATCAGATAAGATTAATCCACGTCGTAAATTCTCATCAACCATTGGCCCTAAGATAATACCAAGAACTAATGGAGCTTCAGGATAGTCGAGTTTTCTCATGATAAATCCAAGAATTCCAAAAGCTATCATCACAAGGATATCAAACTTTCTTCCAGCTATGGTGTATGTTCCTATGATACTTAGTACAAACACGACAGGCATCATGATAGTTCTTTTTATCCTTAGCATCTTAAGAAGAGGTTTCACAAAGAGTAATCCTGAAAGGAGCATTCCAACAGAAGCTAGAGCAAACATTGCACTAAAGGTGTAGATATACATAGGTTGCTCTATCATCAATAGTGGACCTGGTCGTACATTATGTAGATACAGAGCCGCTAGGAGTACTGCAGCAGGAGGGCTTCCAGGAATTGCGAGGGCAAGGACAGGAACTAATGCCCCTCCTACTACTGCGTTGTTTGCAGTTTCAGAAGCAATGAGCCCTTCAATTGACCCTTTACCAAATTGTTCAGGAGTTTTACTGCTTCTTTTTGCTGCATCATATGCAACGTAGGAGCCAATATTCTCTCCAACACCTGGGATTACTCCAACAAATATTCCAATGAGACCAGATCTGACAATATTAAACCAGTTATCTAATACATCCTTAATTTTAGGAAGTACTTTTCCAATCTGAGCAATTACTTCTTCATGTTTTAGATCACTTAAGTTATCTAAAATCTCTACTAAAGCATATGTTCCAACTAATACTGGAATAATATTGAATCCAGACATTAAATCTGTAATTCCAAAGGTAAACCTTCTGTATCCTTGAATAGCTTCCATTCCAACGAAAGAAAGTAGTATTCCAATAATTCCAGAAATCCACCCTTTCAAGGGATCTTTAGCTGATGTGAGATTTCCACAGATAGCAACTCCAAAAATTGCTAACCAAAACACTTCGTATGATTTAAATTCGAGGGCCGCATTAGCTAATAGAGGAGTTAAGAATGATAAAGCTATAAGGCCAACCATAGAGCCTAAGAATGAGGCGGTTGTTGCCAACCCTAATGCTTCACTTGCTCTCCCTGTTTTCGATAAAGGGTATCCATCTAAACAGGTAGCTGCATTTGCAGGAGTTCCTGGAATATTTAATAATATTGCAGTTCTACTTCCTCCATAGATTGCCCCAACATAGATTCCAACAAGGACGAGTATTGCATTACCTGGATCCCATTTAAATGTGAGAGCCGTTAAAATTGCAATTCCAACAGTTGCCGTAAGACCCGGAAGCATACCAAATATGATTCCTAGTTGTACTGCAACAAAACAATATATGACATCAGAAAAGTTTAATAATGCCACAAATTCTGTTACTAAATAAATAAAACCCATAGTGTACCTCTCTTATGGTAAT
Organism: uncultured Spirochaetaceae bacterium; assembly: GCA_964481535.1. GTDB lineage: Bacteria > Spirochaetota > Spirochaetia > Sphaerochaetales > Sphaerochaetaceae > SABI01. Next base: position 4,244 of record CAYZUR010000112.1, read on the forward strand.
GGCATGAAAAATACATAGGTGAATAATGCATACACTATGACAGAGACACCTAAGGATATGAGCAAGTTTTTCCACCACACGGTACTTTTAAAATATAAAATATTGAGAAACAGGTAGACGGTACTTACTACAACAAATTGAACTACGGCAAATAAGAAATAAAAGAGTAACACGAGGGAAAGGGCAACAATAAAGTGACGAGTGATAGGGGCCGTAATAAATGTCATGACCTCGTCTTTAGTTACCGTTATTTGATACCCTTTTGCTCTGATACTCCGAACGAGCATCATAAGTCCACAGAAAAATAAAATAGTAGAAAATGCTATTGGTGCAAGAGAAGGAGTTGCATATAACCCCCATTCTTCATATTTAGGCATCTTCAACGATAAAATGAGGGTGATGAGGCTTACAATGCAAATAATTAAAGATGAAATAAAATCTTTTTTTACGTGGAGCTTTTGGGTTTCTTCTTTCATGAAAACTTCCTTATCATTAAGATAATGATAGGAGGGGAAAATCCCCTCCTATAGACGTATAACTATAGTTTCATAATTCCAAGGGATTCAGGATTAATCTTTGTTACTCCGCCGTCATACATGAGCCAACCGATCATTGAAGCATTGTTATCCATAATAGCATCAGCTTCAGCTCCATAAATTGCTACAGCGTTACTTCCTTTTGTTGCTGCAAATGCTTTTACTTGTTCTGTATTAGCTGCTTTTTCAAAAGCGTTTGCAATGGTAGTTGCTACATTTTCAGGTATTCCTCTTGGAATGAAGAGGCCAAAGTTGAAGACAACATTTGGGAAATCTGATTTAAATGAAGTGACAGAAGGAATTTCTGCTACACCAGAGATGTTGAGAGGCTTGTCATCCATAACAGCAATTGCCCTTAATTTGCCAGCTCTTAACATGTCAGCTACTTCCATTGAAAGTTGCATAACAACTTCTGTTTCACCTGATACGGTTGCGACAACTGCAGGGTTTCCACCACCGTAAGGAACGTGGTTGTAGGAAACATTGAGTTGGTCTGCAAAAGTTTCAACAGCAATGTGTCCACCAGCTCCAATACCAGCAGTTGCTACTTTTACTTTTCTTGTTTGAAAAGCATTTACTAATGAATCCCAGTCAACAATAGCAGAGTCCGGATTAACAGTAATTACACAAGGAGTTGCAATTGCAAAATATGATCTCCAATCTTTATGAGAAATACTAGGGGTGAGATCTTGCACTTGGTAGGTTGCAACACTTGCATCAGCATTAGCTGACCATGTGTATCCATCTTTAGGTGCATCATATGCTGACTTTTGACCTGTAGCACCAGAAGCTCCTGGTTGGTTCACTACAGAAATCTTAATGTCAAGCAATGGCTCCATGTTTGATGCAACAATACGTGCTGTTTGGTCTGAAGCTCCACCAGCTCCCCATGGCACGATGAGTGTAATAGTTTTCTTTGGTTGCCATACGCCACCTTCATTAACTTGCTCAGTTTGAGCTTGGGCAAACAATGCTACGGTGAGCACAACTAGCAGTGATACAAGAAACAATCTTCGTTTCATAACTACTCCTCCTAAAAATTTTATTTCGCTAGGCGAAAATATATAAAAAAGCCTATAACAGCTTATTTTCAATCTCTTGTAAAAAATGGGCCGTTTGTTTTACGACTTCTATTGGGTTTTCTGGCACGGTAAATATTTCAAGTGAAACCCATTTTTTATAGGCAAGACTCTTTAATGTAGCAAAAGAGGGGAGGTAGGCTTCAATATCCAACACAGTTGGGTGCCCCCCGTTAAGAGTATTAAGGTGTACGTGTTGAATAATTGGGTAGTAATAATCAATAAACCATCTTTTGCACAGAGTTGGTAAATGATTGATATTAGAGCGATGGAAG
>CAYZUR010000113.1:0-6131 GCA_964481535.1 uncultured Spirochaetaceae bacterium
TGGGATCCTCCTTATCGAATCAATTAATATAAAGATGAGGAAAACAGATATGATAGAAGATGAAAAATTAGAGAAACAAAGGATTCTTAATGCAATTAGTGCAGCAAGTGCAGAGCGATTACGTCCAATATTAATGACAACTCTTACTACAATGTTAGGAGTTATTCCAATGGCCCTAGCAACGGGAGAAGCATCAAGCATCTACGCTCCCCTTGGGCAAGCTATCGTTGGAGGATTAATCAGTTCAACCCTCCTCACTCTTTTCATTATTCCCCTTCTCTATAATATAAATGAAATGAGTAACCTTAAAAGAAGAAGTAAAAAGAGGCAAAAGATATGAAGAAGATTATTCTCCTATCATTACTCTCTTTTATTCTCACTCCATTAATTTCTGCTCCTGTTGTTCTCACTCTTGATGGTTTAATGAGTACTATGAGAATTAACAATAGTGAAATTATTGAATTGCAGCAGCATCTTATCCAAGGAAAACTCGATGTAAAACAGACTAAAGCTAGTCGCTTTGGCTCTCTTGAAGCCTCTCTCGGCCTTCAATATATGGCAAACCCACCACTTAATCCTTTTGTTACTAATATGGGAAATACTTTCTTCGATAGTAGTCTCACCTACACTCTCCCCCTTTTTACATGGGGAAAAATTAATGCATCAGTAGACCTGTATAAGAGTTTGAGAATAGTAAAAGAAGCGCAACTAAGAGAAAAAATGGGAACATTGAGTAATGAAGTACAATCTCTCATTTCAACACTCCATCACATAAACACGATAATTTCCCTATTAGAAGAGCAGCGAGCCATAGGAGATAGACTCCTCTCTATTGCAAAAAATTCATTAGAAGTGGGAGTTATTACCTCCCTCGATTACAAAGAGAGACAAGGTGAGCTCTTATCTATTGATGAAGCGATGATTGAGATACAATTTCAAAAAGATGATGTAATCACTAAAATCGAACAGTTAAGTGGATTAGAAGATATTTCTCAAAGTCTCATTACCGATCCTACAAAATTAAGTGATATCATCTCTTACGCAAAACACCCACTAGATGAATTAATAGAGATGGGACAGAGGAGTGTTATGCCTATTATTAGTGGATTAGAGAATGCAGAAGAAGCGTCCAGGGCTCTATATAATGTAGCAAAAGGGAATCTCTATGGGAAACCAGATTTTGCTCTGCAGGTCTCTCTTGGGTACAGTGGACCTCGCCTTCCATTTATCGAAATAGACTGGTATGGGCAAGATGATTACACATTTAATATAAGTATTGGGATGAAGAGTAATCTATTTGATGGGAGAAAAGCTATTACTGAAGCTAAAAAGGCAGAAAGTGAAATCCTCATACAAAAAGCTAAAACACTTGATGGGAAAAACACGATAGCTGCACAAATTAAAAAGTATCGTAATGAAATACTCACATACAACCAACTACATTCAGTTCTTAACCAAAAGATATCTATTTTGAATGAGAAAACTCTCATTTTAGAAAATGAAGTGAAATTAGGATTTTCTAATGAAGCTGCACTTCTGTCTCATCAGATGATTTCTATACAAGAATCAATTAAACATGAGCAAACTCTTTTAAAGATGAAAATTGCTTACTTTAGTTTGCTTCATATCACCAATCCTTATTGATAGCTATGAGAAGAGATAAGAAAAACTTCTCTTCATTGTGAACAGAGAACCTCTCTATCAAAAAGAGATGATCTTTATGCTAACCAACGTAAATGAGTGAGTCAATTGACTCACCCATTACTAAGTTACCTAAAGAATCTAAAAGGTGAAAGAGTCCCTACTCTTTCATCATTGTTTCTAATGAAACCTTTAATTCATATACTGTTCTAATTGATGAAAGAAGTGAGAATGCTGACCTATACATTCCAATTTCAGCTCTTTTAATAGCTTCGTCACTTGATTGACCAACTGACGCTTTAATCTTTTCAATCTCTACCATCTCACTCGCCATTTCATAGCTAGAAGTGGTAATCTTCACCTTTTCAAGAGCTGTGTTGATAGATGATTGCATTGACCTAAGAGTTTCTACAACACCATCCCTTGCATCATCTAATGCAATTTGTGCTTGTACTAACTGCTCTTTAGCAAGAGCTTTAGTCGACTTACTTAAAGAGCGTCCTAGGTCACTTGCTATCACAGAGACTGATACACTCACATTTTGCTTTGTTGTTGATGAGAAGATATCACTAAAGGATTGTCCAAAATCAGCTCCACCCGTTGCACTAATAAAAGGCGCATAATTCATTGATACATTTATGATAGGAGCATCGGAAGGATTTCCTAAATCAATACCTGCTTGAGCATCTCTTACACCACTTAAAGCACTCCTATAATCACTATCATTAGAGAGGGCTTTGATAAGCATATCTTCGCTACTAACAAGTTTCTTTCCACTGAAAGAGGAAACATAGACTATATCGCTATAGCTGATTTTAATGAGAGGGAACTCACCATTATTACTTTCTAATCCAAAAGAGGTGAGAGAGCTCATCATCGAGGCAATCTGATTATCTAATTCATCAATCTGAAGAAGAAGTTGTTTATAGCCATTAATTTGTTGGGTTAGTTGATTTTCACTCACTAAGCCAAGAGTAAGATTGTATTTAGCATCTTCTACTGCCACTTCACTGACAATAGCATCTTGCATGAGGGCCCATCTGGTTTCTTTCAACCCTTGGTATGTGTGTAAGAGGGAGAGCGCACTTAAGGAGAGAGAATCACGGGTACTTTCCAATGTACTCATTGCCATCTCTTGTTTCTCTACTTGCCTATCTAACACGGTTTTTGCATAGGAGAAATCGATAATCTTTTTATTGATAAAAAGAGGTTGTGAATAAGAGAGTGTGGCTGAAGGAGATTGTTTCCATCCCCAAGTTGCAGCACCTACTTTACTATAAGTAGAACTATTTGAAAGACTCAAGTCTATCGCTCCAGCTGTTGGAAGCTGTTGTTTGACCCCACCTGATAACCCAAACGTGTGTGATTCAACTGTTGTTGCAAGAGAAACTCCTGCGAGGGAAGTATTATTCCTATATCCATAAAGAGGAGTTTGAGGAGTGTTAAGGAATGAGAACTTTGGAAGTTTTTCCCTTTTTATCTTATCAAGCTGGATGGTTTGAATATTCACCACTGACCTCAGAGATTGTAGAGGGGAAGCTCCAAGGGCTACTTTTTGAGCGATTGAATCAAAATCAGTAGTAGTTGGTATTGCAAAAGAATCGAGAAATGATTCTAACACATCTTTATTAAGCATTGTTTGATTTTTTATATCTAACTGTTGAGTTTCATTCACATTTGGATATGTTACTGCACTTACCTGCGCTAATCCTAAAAGTAAGAGCGCAGTTATTATAATGTGTTTATTTATTATTGATTTCTTCATACTGCACTTCCTTTTGGTTGTTTTGGTTGTTTCTCTTTCTTGTCATACAAGAGACCAAAGAAAAGAGGGATGATGAATAGAGCACTCATCGTACTAAAGATGAGGCCAAACATTATCGTACTTGCCATAGGTCCCCATACTACTGATGCGCCCCCAATACCGATTGCGGTAGGGAGTAATCCTCCAATTGTTGTAAGGGAAGTAAGGAGGATAGGTCTCACTCGTGTGGATGCTGCTTCAAAGATTGCATCTTTCGTTTTTATTCCAGTAGCACGACGCTCATTAATAAAACTTATTAAAACAATTGCATCGTTAACAGCGATTCCAGCAAGAGCAACACCTGCATAAATTACTGTAGTTGAGAATGGAGTTCCTGAGAAAAAGAGGTAAAGGATTACTCCAACAAAAGCAAACGGAATAGAGAGTAGGATCAGAAGTGGTTGAGAGTAACTATTAAACTGTGCCCCAAGAATGAGGTAGATTAAGAATAATCCTAATAAGAATACTCTCAAAATATCTAAAAGGAGACTTGAGAACTCAGCAAAGTCACCTCCTGCAGAGAAGGTAATATCTTCATATCTATTGCTAAGGTCTGCATTCCAGTAACTCGTTACCATTTCATCGATCAAGCTTGATTGTACACCAGGGGCTATATCAGCTGTTACCTGTATTTCTCTTTTCCCTTCAACTCGTTTAATTGAACCAAACGAAGAGGCAAGTTCTATAGTAGCTACTGAACTAAATGGAACTAGGCGTCCATCGTTTGTAGGAATGAGAGATTGTTCAAGGTCGGCATATTTTGCTGACCCATTATAATCTGTTCTCACAACTATTGGAATTTCTTCATTATCTTCAAAGTAGGTGCCAACTGTTACCCCTTCAAAGCGAGCTCGTACAAAGCTGCCAAGGGTAGCCACATTTACACCAAGAGCACTAGCTCTCTCTTTATTAAGGCGAATCCTAAGCTCAGGAGAACCTTTTTGATAATCACTTTCAACTGTGTTGAGTGTATCAATTGTATTAAGATAGCCCTTCAGCTCTTCTGATGCTGCAATAAGCTCTTCATAATTATCACCACTTAAGCGATATCCTAAAGGAGCTGAAGATGGAGGACCATTAGTTGCTTTTCGATAAAAGACTTGGTCTGCTCCTGCGATGTAGAAGGTCTCTCTTTTTACTTCTTCAATGATTTCATCAATACTTCGAGTTCTTCCTTCATCTATTTCATAAAGATCTACTGTAATTTTAGCAAGATTAGAGGATGCTCCTGCAGCAAATCCTGAAGCAGAACCAACAGAACTACTAATAGAGACAACTTCTCCTCCTCCTATTTTCATTAATAACACATCTTCAAATTGTTTTACAACCTTATCTGTAGATGAGATTGAAGAACCAATAGGAGTTGCAATATCTATAGTAAAATAACTAAAGTCTTCTGCACTAAAGAGGTCTGTATCGAGAGTTGAGACGAGAGAGAATGCACCAATAATTGCAGCTAAAGCTAAAAATAATATGCTTTTTTTAAATCGATAGAGACTTTTTAAGAGTTTTGCGTATCCTCTTTGGACGCCGTTAAACCATTGTCCCGGTTGTCTCTTTCTCTTTTTCATCTTCGCTTCCCGCTTTTTCCCCCACTCAGCAAAGTGACTTGGTAAAATAATAAGAGCTTCACCAGTACTTACAATAAGAGCAATTGTTACAGTAAGAGGGATAACACGTAAGAACTTTCCAATAGTTCCAGGAATAATCATCAATGGAAGGAATGCTGCAACAGTAGTTCCCGTTGCTGCAATAATAGGCCACACTACTTGGTCTGTTCCAATAATAGCTGCTTGATGCCTATCATATCCTTCAAGTCGAAGTCGATATGAGTTTTCAATAACAACAATTGCATGGTCAACAATAAGACCAAGAACAAGGACAAGACCAAAGAGAGTATTGGTATTAACCGTCTCTCCAAGTAAATCAAGAATTAAAAAGGTAAGGGCAAACGCAATAGGAATTCCTAACGCTGTCATTATTGCATTTCTAAATCCAATAAAGAGCCACAATATAAAGACTAATATCACAAGTCCTAATAGAGCATTTGTAGTAAGGACAGAGAGTGATGAGGCAATTTGTACAGTAGAGTCATTAAAGAGTGTAATCTTTGCACCCTTTGTAAAAGTACTTTGAGCCTTTTCAACAATAGCTTTTGTTCCATTTACAACAGATACACTGCTTCCCCTAGGAACTTTTGTTACCGTAAGAGCTACAGATGTTTCTCCATTAAACCGTGATATTGATGAGTCTGGGTCGAATCCTTTCACCACAGACGCAACGTCACTTACTTTTAGTATTCCATTTCCTGTTGAAGAGCGCCGTACAATAATGTCAGAGAAATCATCAACACTATTAATTGATCCAAGAGTTCTAAGAAGATACTCCCTCGACCCTGTATTAAGGGTTCCTCCTGGTATAACTCTGTTTTCATCTTGAATAGCCCGACTTACTTCATTTACTGATAGTCCAAGGGCAGAAAGACGAGTGGAATCAAGATTGATAAGAATTTGTCGTTCGGGGAGGCCTATAATATCTACATCGGCAACATCCTTCACCCTTAAAATAGAGTCTCTGAGGAAGTTAGCCTCCTCTTGAAGCTGTAGATATGGAACATTCCCGCTTACAATTACTTGAATAACAGGAAGAAAGTCTGCACTCGAGAAGTCGTCTAGGATAGGAGGGA
>CAYZUR010000114.1:0-6050 GCA_964481535.1 uncultured Spirochaetaceae bacterium
AAATTAAAGCTTATTTTGCTGTTCCTACCAACTCTGTGCAAAAGATGGTTTTTAAAAAAATAAGGGAGTTACATGGTAAAAATAAGGCAGTTAAACCAGGACATTACTTATGGGAAAATATATCTACATTCAATGCCGGGTAGATATGAAAAACTTGATGAGTTTGAAAAAGAAATAAAGAAACTAAATTTGTATAAAATTGTTTGCCTTACAGATAAAACAGAGATTGAAGAAAAATCACCAGAGTATCTAAGTTCAATAGATGATGGTAAGTTAGCTGATATACCTGTAGTTTATAATCCTGTTCCTGATTATGGTATTCCTGTAGGAATGAATGATATTTCAGAGTATGAATCAACACTTTTAGGGAGTTACCAGACACTTAAGGCTGGCAATATTCTAATTCATTGTGCTGGAGGTTATGGTCGTACAGGAACATTTGCAATTATGCTGTTAAAAATAATTGGATTTTCATTTGAAGAAGCATTCAAAATTACAATTGAAGCTGGATCAAAACCAGAAACTCCGGAACAAATAGAATTTTGTAGAAACTATAAAAGTTAATTGATAAACATAGGAGAGATAAAATGAATTTAGTATTAAAAGAATGGAGAGAAGATCAGAAAATCCTTACAAGACAAATTTTGGAACGAATAGATATTGCAGCTTTTTCGTTTGCTATATCAGGCAAAAATAAAGGTTGTACACTCGATAGTCTTACTGGTTCATATGGTTATGTCAAATTGCAGGATGCTCTGGATGAGAACTGGAGAATCTATGATTTTACAACAGATGAACTTTTAGGAGCTTATGAATCAATAGATAATCTGATAGCTGGTGGATGGAAAGTTAGTACATAGTGATATTTAGTGCTCAAAAACTGAACTATAAGATTGAGTAATGAAGGAGTAACCCTTATGGCATTAATTGCAGTTATTATAAATATTATTGCAGTTGTAATTTATATGTTTTCCTTAAGGATAATTATTAATAAGAGTAAAGCTATAGGTGAACTTATCGAGAATTTAGATCCAGGTATTTATATATCATTGTCTATGACGGATTCCGATATAGAACAGGATGATAATACTATAATCAAAGACTTCACTGAAAAATGGGGTAAGAAATTACGTAAGTTACATCGATTAGCACTAATAACAATATATATAACAATGTTTCTGAGCCTGGGAGGAGTAGTTTTTTATAATCATAATTATGCTATTCCTTCTATCATATTTTCAATAGGGAATATTCTATTAGTATCATTTTTACTTCGTCAAATATTAACAATGCCTCGGGAATTTATACTTGAAAGGAACGCATTATACCAGGAATATTAATTCTAGAATAAGAAATTTTGATATAGAGATATTTAAGTAAAAATATAAGCTATGCAATACTTGATGTTAGCGCCATTGTTTCCTGATCAATTTGCTGTAAAGCCTTCTGGATATGATCCACTTCATTTTCTTCAAAAAGAGCTTCACCACACTGTGTGCATACCCATGCAGAAACTGATTCCCATGAAATATGATAACCATTTCTATCGGCACTAAATGGAGCCGTACCTTTAATCATTTCACCTTTACAATAAAAACATTCCATATTATCTCCTGACTTTATAGTCTGATGACCATTGACTTGTTGCTGGTATATACGCAGTTATTATAGCTAAATACTCAGCTTTTGGTGAACACACAACATGAATTGCCCTGTTTTGTGCCACATGGAAAACAAGGCAGCTTTCTCCTCGCTGGTCGTCCGGGTACTCTTCTATTATTTCTCCCCTAAAAATGGCCTCTTTTATCTCATCAGCAGTAATCATTCTATCAGGATGGGACATTTGTTTTATTGCATGAGGCAGAAAAAGTATCTTTTTCCGAGCTGCTAAGATTATTTTGTCCTTCATACTCTAAATTTCCCTATTTAAATTCAGTCTATTGGTCTATATCCATCAAAATTATATTCATTAACTAATGAATAATAAAGGGCATGAATTAATATTTATATTAAAAATGCAAAGTTTATACACAATATAATAGCCGGAGGATAGAAAGTAGTACATAAGGATGCTTATTTCCCCATTTCTTCCATAACATTCCTGATTTTATTAAGTCTTTCTACAGTAGCATGATCATAATGTTGGTTCATCTCAACAGTAGAGTGTCCAATAACTTTCATAGTAAGTGCCTGATCGAAATGATCGTTAAAAAATGAGTTTGCAAAATGCCGAAGTGAGTGAAAAGTTAAACCCCTTTCAGTTCTCTCCTCTTCCTGAATTCCAATAGTTGCCAGGGCTCTTTTAAAAAACTTTCCAATGGCTTTATGGTCAACAGGCTGTTTTCCGTCGCTAAAAGAAAAAATATGACCAAAGTGATTAATACTTCTACACATATTAAGATATCCAGCAATCTTTTGAGTTATGGGTACAACTCTTGTATCTTTATTTTTTGTATCAGTTAAACCATATTTTCTATCCCATGAATGACAAATTTTAAGCTCCATCTTTTCAAGGTCAATATTTTCATTCCTTAATGCCTGAATTTCACCAAGCCTGAGTCCACATGAGGCTCCCAGCATGGTTATTGTGAAATATAGTAATTGATTATCCCAAACTTCTTCCATTGCATCATTATCGAATAGTTTTTTAAATTCATCCATTGTCAGGATCTTTCGTACTTTTTTTACTTCTGCCATTCTTTTAACATTTAAAGCAGGGTTTATATTTAGATCTCCTAATCTTGTAGCTTCTCCAAGAATAATTTGAAGGGCCGTGTAATAGATATTTATTGAACGTCCGGCCAAACCTTTTCTTTGCATCTTAAACATCCAGCTCTCTATATGAGCTGGAGTAATTTCTGCCAATTTAAGAGTTTTAAAAGAGGGGAGTATATATTTTTCAAGAATCCTCCGGTTGTTATCAGCATTACTGCGAGATAATTTCCTTCCACGTCTTTTTTCGGCAGATAGGAATGGACATTTCCCCCAGATAAACCAATCTTCAGTGTAATTAGAAAATAGATCTTTTGTCTGGGAGTTTAATCGTTCCTGTTCTTTTGTAAACTTAATATGCTTAGCAGCTCTAAGAGCTTGTCTCTCCGATTTTTCCAGGTTATTTAAATCTACATCCATACCCACAGAATAGCGTTTAGAGCAGTGATACTGTACTCCATCTGCAGTATAGTAGTAGTAAAAGTACCAGACTTTTTTACCACGAATAGGCTTTTTAAGTAGGACAATCTCTTTTCCTCTATGCATATCAATCTCCTCAGATAGTATACAACATAAGAACAAAAAGGTCAAAACTGTGTCTACATTTGTGTCTACACAAATAACCGGGCAAATAACAAAGCCTTACAAGTAAGTTAATTCTTTTACCTGTAAGACTTTACATACTCGGGCTGGGCAGATTTGAACTGCCGACCCCGTGTCCCCCAGACAAGTACGCTACCCCTGCGCTATAGCCCGTTGCTTCGATTAAGGTAAAATATTAGGTAAGTTAAGTCAATATAAATTTGTTTTATTCCTCAATCATCTCCCCTAAAATATTGAACAGCAATGGGGTAATGTGCTTTTTTGTTAGAATGCCAATGTTTTTGATAGATAATACATGTTTATAAAGATTGAACAATACCCTTTTTGTATATTAGGTGATGAAATATTTTTTCATATCAATAAGTAAATTTTCTTATATGGACTATTTGCATATTTAATGGTTTTTTATCTCTAAGCAACAAAAATATAGAATAAATATTAAATTTAAAGGAATTCAGTGAAATATCTTTTTTGTAGGTATGTGCATAGATTGTAGTTACTATGTCATAAGATTATAGGTATATATCGTATAATTAGAGAGTAAATAAGATTATATTGGATGATTAGGACATCTAACAAAAAATATTAGACAATAGAGAATAGACAGTTGACATAAGTTGAACATTATCTTACTATAAATATGAATTTACTGAATCTAATGATTACGATATGATATGTGAGAATATAGAGATACATATGGTTTCTCGTAATCTTATTAATGAATGAGGTGTTACATGATATTAAACACAGTTGAAAGAAAAAGGTATTTGCACCGAGACACGTCAAGTGGTATGATTCGAAGTATGAAAAAATTTCGACCTGTGCGGTTGGAATAGGTTCTAAGCAGCTCGGATAGAGGTTATTCTTCTTCCTTCCGATTTCAACGACATAGAGAAATTGCCTTCGTGTAGCCACGAGTCCAGAGTGTTGTTCATTTTCAATGTAGTTAGAAGAGCAAGAGCCCCACTGCCTTCAAATGACCAGCTCATGCCATTATGTTTTTGCCGTTGGGCCACGAGACAATCGTTGGCCTTCTCACTCGTGTTGCTTGAAATCCTGAGGTTTCTGGATCTGCGTGCAGCATGGCAGGTGATGTTTGGTTTTTTTCTCCCAAGATAGGCTATCATCTCCTCTACGTAATACTTGTTCTTAATGCTTTTTTCGGGAAGCGTGCGTAGGTAAACTATAGCCTTATCCACATTGCCTGGCCATAGAATCCTGAGAATCTTCCGGATGGTCACCTGTTTCTTCTCCTTATTCATTTTGAATGCCATGCTCGAGAGCTCCCTGATGCGCTTCACAAGATGGTACCAGTCCAGGATTAGAGAATAGGAGCGGTAGTTGAAGTATTTGTCTATGTTCGCTCTTATATTCTGGGCACCGTCTGAGAAGAACACAAGATGCCGATCCTCCATGAGATGGTTCTCAAGGAGGAATGCCACCAGAAGTCTAAAAGCGCTTTCCATTCCAACTGCCGTGATGACATAGGCCCTACTATCTGCCTGTATATGGATTACTGTATTTTCGACAAACTTTCGCTGTTTCACTCCACCATTCGTCCTCTCCTCCTTCTGATGCCTCACCCCCACATCATCGATACTTATCATGCAGGTCTCGGATGCCAGAGCTTCCATACCCTGGGCCAGCGAGATGTCGCAAATCTGCTCTTCCTCAGGTCTATCAATATTGTAGGTGTTTATCATATCTGAAATTATTGTATTCCACTGCTCATCGGAGGTGTCTGTAATCTTTGGGGCAGTGATGCTACTGGGCAGGGCCTTGGTATCTAGGGGGATTGCCGTATCGGGGTCAAACCCATTGGAGGAGAGGATGGTAGATGCGGTATCCGAAAGGACTTTAGATACACATCTACCTACGCTTTCGGCATGGTCTGCTAATGTGCGGTGGTGGAAAAGCTCCCCCTCATCCCTATGCATCACCCGATTGAGGAAGTCCGCGCAATTCCTATAGCTCATCATTGTCATCATTATAAGGGTCAGCTCCTCAAGGGAGAGACTGACAAGCCTTTGCTTTGGGGTGAGGAAGGTGTCGAAATCATCATCGATTGTTAAGTAGAATCGGCCTATTTCTGAGTCGGCGGCTCTTTTTTGACTTTTTTTTTCACGTCACCACTGGTGAAGACAGCCTCGGTGAACTCCTTTTCAGCCTCTTTACGCGTGGAAATGAGTGCCTTTTCATACTTGTCTATATCGGAGAGAAGCCCTTTCATCGTCTTTTTGTCGATCTTGTTAGGATGCGTAAGATCACATTCCTTGGATATGGTCTTCTCCACAACGGTCCCATCATCAAGAGTTGTCTTTATCGTGTATTCAATCTTTGCCATTTTTCTTACCTCCTGTCTTCTTTGCTGCAAGCTTCTCCTTTTCCTTGGATAGGATTTCCTCTGGGTCTCCTTCATTGAAGGCTGCTCTTAGGTAAGGAAGCCTTTCAGAAGGAATATATCCGAAGGATTGCATAAGAACGTGGAGGGACTTCCCATCCACTCTCTTGGATTCGACCAGAGAGCAGTAATACCCATCTCCACCATTCTTATTGTCAGGAATCGCTTTTACAAACATTAAATAGCCTACATTTAGTTAATTTATTTATTTAAATATATCAAATTAAGATACTATTTACTAGCCTACAACAAGGTTAAAAAAAAGAATCATACAAAAAAGTACATGGCTCTCACAGATTCTATGCTTTAGGTGCCCCCAACCGCACAGGTCGAA
>CAYZUR010000115.1:0-6040 GCA_964481535.1 uncultured Spirochaetaceae bacterium
ATTGTGTGAATTTTATGTCATTGCATTACAAACATATGACACTATGATTTTGAATTAAAAAGAAATAAGTATGTTGTAAGTAAGGGCCTTATTTGTTTTGCCTCTCTCATCTACAGTTGGACATTTGTTTCTACTCATGGTATTTATTTATCTACATGAATACCATTGAAAAAGTAAGTGAGAGAAATTTTATCTACGCAGTTAACTATGAAACTATCATAGCTGCTCTTTCATTATCTGATTCTACTGCTATTTCACTCTTTACAGCTGTTGGTTCCCTCGTTTCTGTATATGAGCCTCTTGTTATCCACATTAGTACCTATTCAAATATATGTGATGTTTCTTCCTCTCTCCTCATAGATACCTACTTGAGTGTGAAAAAATCTTTCATTTCTCTTAAATCAAATGAGTATGTCATTACCCCACATGATGAGTGGTACCCTATAAAATTATTAGAAATGCATCTTCCTCCTCCATTTCTCTATGTAAAAGGGGATATTTCTTTATTAAAAGAACCCTTAGTTGGGATTACTGGGGCATTAAACCCATCTAGAGAAGGAATTGAAGTAACAAAAGAAGTAGTAAGTGAATTGGTGGCATGTAATGTGGGTATTATTAGTGGATTACAAAAAGGGATAGAAGGGGTTGTTCAGTTAACAACTCTCTCTAAAAAAGGAAAAGCTATTGCCCTTCTTTCCTCTCCTTTACATCAATTGGCTACACCTATCCATGCATCCCTTCAATCGTATGTTGGAGAATATGGATTACTTATTTCCCCATTTGCTCCAAACAGGGACCACAAGAGATGGTATATTTCTCTACAAAAAGAACTATTAGCATACCTCTCTCATGCAATGCTCATACCTGAAGATCGCGATGGTGGTATTGGCCTTCGATGTGCTTTTATAGCGTTGAATTCTCATAAACAGACTCTTATTTACCAGCACACATATAATGATAGATCTCTTTTATGGCCACGAAAAGTTGCTAAAAGTCCTCATATTACTATCATTAAGAGAGGCGAGTCAGTCTATAAAAAATTGAAACTAGGAAATAGTAAAAAACAACCAGTATTGAAAGATGACACACCACAACTTACCTTGTTTGATTAACGATTTAAGATTCCATGTGTTTCTTTTTATGAAGAGGATCGTCTTCATTGATTAATTCACTGTAAGTGATATTTTTATTATTGATGAGTAATTGCCGTTATCATATGTCTGATTTGGGGTAAATCCTAAAATAGTTAATTCAATAAAATCATGCCAGTGATTATTTGCATTACGAGTAGTGACGACTCTCTCTAGATAGCTATTTGAAGAAGGTTGAGTGGAATTTTCTATTTTTACTCTGTATGGAATAGTAGAGCCTCCTCCACTTCTGTGAAAAGCAAACTGAGTAGAGCCCACTTCTCCTGGCTCAATGTGGAGTTTGTAGGTATTTCCTCCACTAGAATCATCACTAAAAAATTCAACTGAACCAACTGTAAGTTCATCATTATTCTGTCGTAGACTAAGAACATCGACAAAACTCGCATAAGGAGTCACTTGTAACGCTGTAGCTATCCAAGTTGAATTTTCCCAGTATTTTAATGAAAAGTGGAGGGTCTCATCGAGAAGTATGTAATCATCATCCAATAAAAAATCTGTTGGATATAATCGAAATCGATAATATGTTGCATAAATACCATTAAATCCAGAGTCACTTGGAAATATTGGATTATTATTTCTTGTGTTGAAAAAAACATTTCCTCCCCAATATTGCCATCCCTTAAGTTTTATAGGTATGTATTGAGATTCATCAGGGCTATCAATTTCTAATCCATTTACGTTTTGTAACGTAATATAGGACCTGAAATATTTATCTATTTCCCCTATTTTTGTGATTCTATATTCACTTAATTGTGGTTCACTAGTGATGACCAACGTGAGATCTTTATCATATGTTTGACCTGATGGCGGCGGGATTGAGGTGGTACGTTGAACTCCAAAATGGGCTGCATATTTATTACTCATACCGGTCCATGTAATTTGCTGTGAATTATTATTAAGCCATTCATTGCCTGGTATCCAATTTATGCTGTACCATGGAGTCGCTGCATAGGAAATTGAAGTTGCTATAATGAGAAGCGTGAATAGGATCATCAGTATTCGTCTCATGACACAAGTATACTACAATAATATGCTTTCGTGTATATATTATAAAGATATTGATATTGACAATCATTTCTTCCTTGCATACCATGAATCCCTATGAAAGCAGACGAACTCAGAAAAAAGTATATAGACTTCTTTGTATCAAAAAATCATGCACATATCTCAGGTGCATCATTAATCCCTGAAAACGACCCAACAGTTCTTTTCACGACAGCTGGCATGCACCCTCTAGTTCCGTATATTCTTGGACAAGAGCATCCAGCAGGAAAGCGCCTTGTTGATTACCAAAAGTGTATTCGTACAGGGGACATCGATGCAGTGGGAGACCCTCACCACCTTACATTCTTTGAGATGCTAGGGAACTGGTCTCTAGGAGATTACTTTAAGGAAGAAGCTATCGAGTATAGCTATGAGTTCCTCACTTCTGTATTAGGAATTAACCCTGATAAGCTTTCAGTAACTGTATTCACTGGGGATAATGAGGTTCCTCGAGATGAGACTTCTGCAGCCAAGTGGAAGAGTCTAGGGATTCCAAGTGAACGAATATTTTACCTTCCTCGAGAAGATAACTGGTGGGGACCTGCTGGAGAGACAGGTCCTTGTGGACCCGACTCTGAGATGTTTATTGATACAGGGCGCCCATCGTGTTCTGATTCTTGTAAACCTGGATGTTCATGTGGAAAGTACTTTGAAATTTGGAATGATGTATTCATGGGGTACACGAAATTACCTGATGGAACCTACTCTCCTATGGAGAGGCAGTGTGTTGACACTGGAATGGGCATTGAGCGCACTATTGCTGTGTTACAAAACAAAGATTCAGTATATCAAACTGAAGTATTTACTCCACTGTTAGATCTCATTGGGCATCTTAGCAATACTCACTATGGAAATGATGAGACTGTCGACATTTCAATGCGTATTATTGCAGATCACGTTCGAACTAGCGTCTTCATTCTAGGAGACCAAAGGGGAGTGAGTCCAAGTAATGTAGGGCAAGGCTATATTCTTCGTCGTCTCATTAGACGAGCCGTGAGACATGCAAAAAAGTTAGGAATTGAAGGAAAGTTTTTATCACAAATTGCCCTCCTTGTCGTCGATATGTACAAAGAGACCTATAATGAATTAGAACAAAATAAAACATTTATTTTTACTGAGTTAGAGAGAGAAGAGGAGAATTTTTCTACTACGCTACAAAAAGGGGAACATGAATTTGAGAAACTTCTCGTAAACCTCCTTAAAGGGAAATCTCGCGTTATCTCAGGACGTGTTGCATTTAAACTCTATGATACCTTTGGGTTCCCTATTGAACTCACTCAAGAACTTGCCAAAGAACAAGGCTTTAGCGTTGATGTAAAAGGATTTGATGAAGCATTCGAAAAGCATCAACAAGTATCACGGTCAACAACAGGGTCTTTTAAAGGAGGATTAGCTGATCACAGTGATTTCACTACAGCTCTTCACACTGCAACACACCTCCTCCATCAGGCTCTTAGAACAGTTCTTGGAGAACATGTCGGTCAAAAAGGATCTAATATTACCACTGAACGATTACGCTTTGACTTTACCCACCCAAGTCCAATGACGAAAGAAGAACTTATAGAGGTAGAAAGAATAGTGAATGACGTTATTAGTAGAGATCTTCCTGTTTCTTTTGAAACGATGAGCATAGAAGAGGCAAAAGAGAAAGGCGCTATAGCATTCTTTGAGAGTAAATATGGAGAATTAGTAAAAGTATACTCTGTTGGGGATTTCTCTAAAGAAGTATGTGGTGGCCCACATGTTGAAAGTACTGGTAGCATGGGCTCTTTTAAGATAGTAAAAGAGCAATCATCTTCAGCTGGAGTGAGACGAATAAAGGCCACACTTAGTAAATAATATTTGTATAAATGTATGTAAAAACATGTAGTAAACCATAATTTTCTTGACAACACCCCTTTTAAGGTATGAATATATAGATATTCTACTACACTAAGGGGTGTATTTTTATGAAAAAAATTCTATTAGTATTGTTAGTTGTATTATTACTTAGCACAACAGCAGTCACAGCTGCAGAGATGAGAAAAGGGATAAGTGTTGGCGCTGCCGTAGGAGCCCCTTTCACATTTGTTGTTGTCACTGACTATAACTTTGGTGTTGCAAGTGCAGCTCTTTCCCTTGGCTATGTTAACCTTGGTAAAAATTTTGGGGCTTTTGAAGTTGGACTTGAAGGAAACTATAATCTTCCATTCACTTTAGCAACAGAAAATAAATCTATAGTCTTGTATCCAAGTGTTGGAGGAAGAGTTGACCTACAATTTGCTACGGGTGGAATAACATTTGTGAATATCGGTGGGGTTCTTGGTCTTAATTATTTATTAAAATCTTTTCCTGTAAAGATCTTTGCAAAAGCGCTTCCACATTTTCAAATAGCAACTAAGATATTTAGACTCAATATGAGAGGAGAAGTTGGAGTTTTATACTCTTTCTAATCTTCATCTTCTTCATCATACTGCGTTGCAA
The DNA here is from genome assembly GCA_964481535.1 of uncultured Spirochaetaceae bacterium. GTDB lineage: Bacteria > Spirochaetota > Spirochaetia > Sphaerochaetales > Sphaerochaetaceae > SABI01. Next base: position 4,659 of record CAYZUR010000115.1, read on the forward strand.
GTTGTCCACAGGCTCCATTAATACTTTGTCCCTTGCTCATTCTTTTTGTGTGAGGGACTCCAAGTGAATCTAATGTAGAGGTAAATTTAGAAATTTCATTTCTACTAGGACGTACAAAGGTGAGTTCACTTGCTGGATTATACGGTATTAAGTTAACAATAACATCGAGGTTTCTTACAAACAGAGCCAGTTTTTTGGCATGGAATTCACTCATATTCTCTCTGCTTAGCATAACATACTCTAAGGTGAATCTCTTTTTCATGATGTTTTGGTAATGGATGAGGGCTTTCTTTAATTCATCTAATCCATAGCGTTTATTGATTGGCATCAACAGATCGCGTTGATTCTCATCTGCTGTTGTGATAGATACTGCAAGTCGAACAGGAATATTTAATTCAGCTAATGCAAGAATTCCTGGGATAAGGCCACAGGTGCTCATTGTCATTCTTCTTAAAGAGATGTTTAATCCCTCAGGGTGGTGTAAGTGTTCAATTGCCTTAAACACATGTTCCCTATTTGCTAGAGGTTCACCCATTCCCATAAACACAATATGAGTAGTATTTGGAGCTAGCTGAAGGATGTGGATAAATTGTTCAACTATTTCATAATCGAACAAGTTTCTCACTAAGCCCATAGTTCCTGTTCTACAAAAAGCACACCCCATTGCACATCCAACTTGGGATGAGAGGCATGCAGTGTTTCTTCCGTTATCATCACTTAGGATGACAGCTTCTATTACTTTGCCATCAAATAGTTCAATCGCAAGCTTAGTTGCGTCTGATCCATCTTCTTGAACTTCAATAACGCGTGATGATAAAGGGGAGCCCATTGATGATGAAAGAAATTCTCTGATTGTTTTCGGGATGTTTGTCATTTCTTTAAAATCGACAACTCCGGTGTTCAACCATTTATATAGTTGTTTTCCTTGAAAACTTTTATCTAATCCTACAGCTCCTAATAACTCATTTGCACTCTTTGCATAAAGGCTCTTAGGCATTTTCCTCATCTCACTCATTTCAATCTTCTTCTTTTTTTATAAACCATCTTTTGCACAGAGTTGGTAAACGATTGAAATAAGATTAAAGCGAGTGATAAGGTAAATGCGCAACCCAAATAGTTCCTGAACTCTCATTCCTGCTACGATAGGGCTATTCTTCCTGATTACCAACCTCTTTGACTTCATCGCCAATCCACCCACAGATTCATACAAAAGATCGAGATTATACTAAACAGGGTTTTTGAAAACCCTATTTCACTAAGTTATAGAGAGAAATACTCAAAATAAAGCTTCTTTTGCTGTTTCTACCAACTCTGTGCAAATGATGGTTTTTTTATTAAAAACTATTGACATAAGTGAACTTATGTCATACTCTACTAATGTG
>CAYZUR010000116.1:0-6033 GCA_964481535.1 uncultured Spirochaetaceae bacterium
ATATTATAAAAAAAGCGATTATTCTTATTGCTTTCTTTATCGTGTTTTTCCTTCTTCTTTTTGCATTTTTACGTCCTCAAATGCAATCTATTGCATTATGGGTTACCCAAACTCTGGGCTATATGGGGATTTTTCTCTATGCCTTTTTTGTCGATATGTTCATAGTTCCCCTCACTGTTGATATAATATTCCCTTTTGCACACAACTTTGACACAATTCCATTCTTATTAATGCTATCTCTTGGTTCTTCTATTGGGGGGTTGGGTGGCTATATGATTGGTCTATCGATTGGACACCTTTCATTTATTAAAATGATTACTTCAGGGTTTACTAAAGATGGAGAGCAACTTCTTAGAAAATATGGTGGATGGGCTGTTGTAATAGCAGGGCTTACCCCTATTCCTTTTTCTACAGTATGCTGGATGAGTGGAATGGTGAAAGTTCCTTTTGTTCATGTAGCCCTTGCAACTCTTTCCAGATTCCCTCGAATGGTTATTTATTATGCTGCAGTACAAGCTGGGCTTATGATTTTTCTTTGATAGCTTCTTGAATCTTATTTCTAATTTTCATTGCTCTTTGTGGAGCATCTCCTACATATTCTGATCCATCGAGTAATACAATAATAGCCTCTTTCGTAAGGAAGTGAAGAATATCTTTATCATGAGAGATTAATTCAATGAGAGGATTAACATTTCCCTCTTGAACAGCTTCCCATGCTACTAGTGAGTGTTCCCTTATTCTTTCATGCATCTCTTGTCGGTCAGCTCCCTCTTTCCCTAATGCCATAAGAACCTTCTCTGTTGCTGCAAATGGCCCATAGGTAGAGAGGTTTCGCTTTATTGTAGTCGTATGAAAATTGAGCCCTTTTATAAGTTTTATACTGGTGGTTAACACTTCATCACATGTTAAAAAGAGTTCAGGAATAACCATTCTTCTATTGGCAGAATCATCAAGAGTCCTCTCTAACATCATATTGGCATTATTATTCCATAGAACTTCAACTTTAGAAGAGGCAAGTCTACAAAGAGAATCAATTTTTTCACTATTAATAGGATTCCGTTTAAAAGGCATTGCAGAGGACCCCACTTGTTTAGAGCCAAATGGTTCACTCCACTCTCCGATAGGGGGGCTTTGAAGTAATCTAATGTTGAGAGCTAACTTTGAGAGTGTTCCACACAAAGAAGCAAGAACTACTCCAAGGCGATAATCTTGTCCTCTTGTATATACTTGAGTTGCTACATCAAAAGCTTCAATTCCAATTTCCTTCATAATAAGAGACTCAAACTCAATAGAGTTAAGATTGGTTCCCTCTAGAAGAGCCATATACGAAGCGCTTGTTCCTACAGCTCCTTTTATTCCTTTCCCTTTCAATCTCTTGTATAGATGTTTGATGTCATCGAGGTCTTCAAGGAGATCTTGCCCTATTTGGCTTAATCTATACCCTATAGTAGTTGGTTCAGCGGGTTGGATGTGAGTGAAAGCCATACATGCTGTTGCACTCTCTTCTTCAATTCGTTGACTTAACACTTCTAATAGGGTAATCACAGATTGTTCAATAAGGGAAAGAGCTTCTTTTTGACGGATGATGTCCATGTTATCTAGCACATCCATGCTTGTCGCACCGAGGTGGATTATTTTTCCACCCATCTGGCACTGCTCGGCATATGTTTTAATTTCAGCCATTAAATCATGATGAATTTCTTTTTCAATCTCACTCGCTCGCTTTATGTCTATGTCATCTTTGTGGGCGATAAGGTCATCTACTTGTTCAGATGTAACAAGTCCCGCTTTCATCTGTGCTTTAGCAATAGCGATCCATATCGTTCTCAAAAGTTTCCTTTTATGAACTTCACTGTATACACTTCGCATAGAATCACTTCCATAGCGCCAAGTGAAAGGGGAGATATAAGAAGAGTGGTCAAAAACATCCATCATGTGGGATTCCTTAACGTATGATAATCTGGTCGCGCTCTGGTCCTACTGAGATAAATTTAATAGGGGCTCCGGTGAGTTCTCCTAAGCGATTAATGTAGGCTTGAGCTTTTGGTGGGAGTTCTTCCCATTTCCGTGCATTCTCTGTGCTTGTAAGCCATCCTTCCCATGTTTCATATATAGGAATAGCTTTTTCTTGACCTGAAGTATCTGGAAGGTCTGTTACCAACTCTCCATCAATTGTATAGCCAGTGCAGACTTTAATTGTTTCAAAAGAGTCTAAGATGTCAAGTTTTGTTACAGCAAGGGAGGTGAATCCATTTATCCAGCAACTAAAAGATGCTGCTACTGCATCAAACCATCCACAACGTCGTGGTCTCCCTGTTGTTGCACCAAACTCTGATCCTACAGTACGAAGTCTTTCCCCATCGCTATCGAGTAGTTCTGTTGGAAATGGGCCACCACCTACTGATGTAGAGTAGACCTTTAATACTCCCAAAATTTCATTGATACGTCGAGGGGAGATTCCAGCGCCATTACTAGCACCACCTGCTGTTGGGTTACTAGAAGTTGTGTAAGGATAGATTCCCCAGTCGAGGTCTCTCATAATACCAAGTTGACCTTCAAGGACAATGTTTTTGTCAGCAAGGATTGCTTTCTTTACTACAGGGAGAGTGTCTATGATTTTTTCACCATAGCGATCTCTCCATTTTTTAGCAAGATCCATAAGATCTTCAATATTTACTTCTTCAATTCCATAATAATTTAATTGTCTGTTTTTTTGTGGGAGCATCATCTCTAAGCGAGTTCGTAATCGTTCAGGGTCCAAAATATCTGCAGCTCTGATACCAACTCTGTTGGCTTTATCGCTATAACATGGGCCAATGCCTCTTTTTGTTGTGCCTACTGCCCAACCACTTTTCTTACTTGCTTCTTCAGCACCATCAAGGAGACAGTGGAAAGGGAGGATAAGGTGTGCTCGACGGTCAATAAAAAGATTTTCAACATTCACACCAGCAGCTTTTACTGTATCGAGTTCAACACTCATTGTATCAAAGTTGACGACAGTTCCTGCTCCGACGATACAGACTGTTTCTGGATTAAAGATACCAGAAGGGACAATGTGAAGGGCAAATTTGCCTTTATCATTGATAACTGTATGTCCTGCATTGTCTCCACCATGAAAGCGAATTACTACTACAGCTTTTTGTGCCAAATAGTCAACAACACGACCTTTTCCTTCATCACCCCATTGGGCTCCTACGATTGCAGTTACACTCATTTTATTGCTCCTTACCATTTTTAGCATATTCGCTAAGCATTAGTTGTTCGTTTCTATCATGGGCTGTAATATCATCAGCATCCCAAGGATATTTTATCCAAAGATCATCAATGTCCACACCAGAGAAATACCGTGTTATTTCAGGGGGGAAATCAGCATCTTTTTCTTTCTTTTTATTATGTAAGACTAACACAGCAATTTCTTTAGGGTCATTAGTAAGAAGTTCTTTTACGCAATAGCTCAAAGTTGCTCTTGTGTCATCAACTTCATCAATTAACAATACTTTTTTCCCTTTAAGTTGCTTCTCTGTTTGATCAATCCATTGAATTTTTTGTGGGTGAGTAGTGTGCTTTTGATCGAGATTGTAGTATGAAATTCCTACAGCCAAAATTGGACGATTAATGAAAGTTTTCATAATCCGAGCAGGAATAAATCCACCAGAACCAATTGCAACGATAACATCTGGGTCAAACCCTGAAGCCATAAGACGGTGAGCTAGTGATTTCACTAGGTTATGGATAGAGTTGTATCCCACGTAAAATTTGTCGTCCATAGTATTTCCTTAATAAAAAGTGTTAATCAATGACAGGCATCATCTCGGCAATGTATGGGAGGGTTCGGTATTTCTCTGCATAATCGAGACCATAACCTACTACCCACACATCTGGTATTTGAAAGCCAATGTAATCGAGGTCAACATCAACCTTTCTTCTATCTGGTTTGTCGAGAAGCACAGCAGTTTTTAAGGAAGCAACATTTCGACTGATAAAGTTTCTACATAGATAATCAAGTGTGAAGCCACTATCGAGGATATCCTCAATAATCATCACATGCTTACCTGCTAGGTTTTCCCTTGTATCCATAATCAAACGAACATTACCATTGGAGTTTGAAGATGCTCCATAACTCGATAAAGATATGAAATCAACCTCGTGAGGGATATCAAGTTTACGACATAAATCAGCTAAAAAGATAAAAGAACCTTTTAACACTCCAACTAAAATCAATTTATCATTGATAGCAGCATAATCAGTGTTTATCTGTCTCGCTAATTCATTCACTCTTCTGGCAATAGTGTCAGCATCGATAAGAACACGTACCAACTCACTCGTGAGAGGTGGAATTGCAATTGATTGCATGGAATCTCCTTATTGATCAAGTAGAACCTTTAATGGTATTGGATAACAGAAAAGAAGGTCTCCTGTCAAGTCAAAAGGGCATTTGTTATTACATTTACTCCTGTAACAAATACTATTCAATTCGCATTATTATTCTAATTTATCTGTTTTTTATTCTATCTGACTTTTCTCTTTTTCTCTACTCTCTGTGTCTGTTATGAGAGCATCAATTGCTTCTAACACGTTTTTGTATACTTTTTGTGTAGTGAATGCTGCTATTACATCAAATCTTTCACACATTGCATATACATCTGGTTGAAGTGCACAAATAAAGACCTCTATATGTTCTTTTTTATATGTTTCAACCGCTGCTTTCAGCGATGAGAGAGAAGAATAATCAATTAGAGGAACTCCTCTTAAAGAAATAATGAGTGGCCCATTTTTATCAAATTCAGCTAAAGATTCTTCAAAAGCAACACGAGTTCCAAAGAAAAGGGGGCCAGAGATGTACATTACTTGTGCATTAGGGTGAGCTTTATCAATAAGGTGTCCTTCTATAATTGTGGTATCAATTGGGGTAAAAGAATAGGTAATTTTACTACTTTTTAAAAAATACATAAGGATAGAAAATGTGATACCAAGAAGGATTGCGACAGTTAAATCAAATATGACTGTGGTACTCAACGTGATAAGGTATTCAAAAATAGATGTTTTACTCTTATGGCTAAACATCTCTTTAATATTTTTCCAGTCGTTCATCTTTATTGCAGTAACTACGAGAATACTAGAAAGGGCGACAAGGGGAACTTTAGACATTAATGGAGCTAAGAAAAGGACGATGAAGAGAAGAGTCACACCGTGGATAACACTTGTGAGTCGAGTGACTCCTCCATTAGAGATTGCAACACTCGTTCTCGCTATTGCTGCAGTGGAAGGAATTCCCCCCAAAAAAGGTAAAAAGGTGTTTACAATACCCTGTGCATAGAGTTCTTGACCAACACTGCTCTTCTCTTTTTTCATCACTTCTCCACTTACCAAACAAAGCAATGTTTCAACCATTCCAAGGGCTGCAATACCTAATGCACTAGGAAGGAGTTTCGGTATGAGGGAGAGGTCTATTGAGAGGAATGTAAGCCTAAAAGGGAGCAAAAGGGACTGAGGAATTTCTCCTACCAACGCTAAAGGAAGGCGTAACACAGAAGAGGCAACAAGGGCGAGAATTAGTACTACCATACTTGCTGGCATCTTTTTTGACCACTTTTTAGGCCACATAAACATAATAACAATAAGAATTGCTGTAGTAAGAAAGGAGGTAAGATCTACAGGAAAACCAAGTCTTCCATAAGAAATAAATCTCTCTAACATCGTAATACCTTCACTGTTGACTGAGAAAATTGTATCAACTTGACCCCCAATAATGACAAGGGCAATACCACTGGTGAATCCTGTAACAACAGCATTAGGAATAATTGAAACAATGTTCCCCATCTTCAATACAGCTGCAATGATAAGGAATATTCCAGAGAGGAATCCTGCGATGAATACCCCTTCAAGGCCATACTGAAAACTTATTGGTAAAAGAATTGCTGCCATTGCCCCAGTTGGCCCACTAATTTGAAAAGAGGAGCCACCAAGAAATCCAATAAAAATACCAGCAAATATTGCTGTTATCATACCACTTGAAGGGGGGACTCCTGAAGC
>CAYZUR010000117.1:0-6026 GCA_964481535.1 uncultured Spirochaetaceae bacterium
TAATTCTCCTCATATTCAAAAAGTGAGAAATATCATCACTCATATAGGGCCACACTTTAGTGCGATACACATAAATGGGGAGAGTGGAACAGGTAAAGAAGTTGTTGCATCCTTATTAAAAGAGACAGCAATGAAACATGCTCCTTTTGAAGTAGTAAATTGCTCTAACATTCCCCCTTCTTTAGCTGATGCGTATCTATTTGGAGCAAGAAAAGGGGCCTATACTGATGCCATTCAAGATTTAAAAGGGTGTGTAAAAAGGGCTCATGGTGGAATTCTATTTTTAGATGAAATAGAAGACCTAAGCTTATCGGTGCAAGGAAAACTCCTTCGTCTCCTTGAAACAAAAGAGTTTACTCAATTAGGAAGTGATGAAACAGAAATAAGCAATTTTAAACTAATAAGTGCAAGTAATATTGATTTGAAACGTCTCGTAGTAGAGAAAAGACTTAGATTTGATCTCTATAATAGGATAAACAAAGTTGTTATATCACTCATCCCACTACGACAAAGGAAAGAAGATATATCGCTATTAATTACCCATTACATGAAAAAACATCATGATACAAGAATCATTGAAGAGGCCACTTTAGATGCAATGCTCCAATATGAGTGGCCAGGAAATGTAAGAGAGTTGTTTAATACCCTCGAACAATTGAGGTTATTCAATCTTAATAACGAAGTACTAAAAAGTACCCATATCCTCGTTGATTCAATATTTCATTCATAAATCATTGACAATTAGATAAAATAATAGTAAGTTAGTGAGCGATAACATAAAAAGGAAAACATGAAAGAATATAGTGCAAAACAACAGCAAATAATTATGAGTTCAATGAATCTGATTGTAGATAAAGGAATGAGTAATTTAACTATTAGAAATATTGCCAAAGAAATAGGGGTAAGTGAACCAGCTATATACCGCCATTTTGATTCAAAGCATGCCATTCTTGTCGCACTTATTGAAACACTACAATCTGCTATCCTTCCTCACTTCTCTCTTTTAAGCAAACCCAGTGATTCATACCAATCGATCTTTACCCCATTCCTTACGGCCCTATTTACAACGATTGAAAATAATCCGTCCTATGCGTTGTTTGTTTTTAGTGAAGAAGCATTTCATAATGATGCAGAACTTCGCCCCTATTTATTTAATCTATTGAGTCTAATCCTCTCTTCTATTGAGAAGAATTTTGATCAACTATATACAATTTCACAATGGAATAAGAATCTATCTGTCAAAGAAGGTGCTGTTATCACCTTAAGCATCATCCGTTTTACTATTACAAAATGGCATCTCTCTCATGGAAAAAGCTCTCTCACTGAAGAAATCACTCCATTAAGTCATCTATTACAAAAACTCTTATTTAATTAAGAATATATTTTTTTATACATTAAGTTAGTTAACGTTAACTACAGGAGGAACATGAAACTACTATATACGATTACAAAGAAACCATTAGTGATACTCTTATTAATTTTGGTTATTACAGCGGGATCTATTATCTTAATTGCTCAAAATGCAGAGTTAGAAACAGATCTAGATGAGTATATGCCATCTACTCACCCTTTATTTGTTCAAAGCAAAGAAAACAGTGAAATATTTGGGATAACTGACTCAATTATGATAGCCATTGAGCATCCTGTCTCTATCTATAACAGTGGTACGTTAGAAAAAATTAAAGCTATTACAATTGATTTACCACATCATTTTGAAGAGCTCAACGACACAGAAGTCACCTCTCTCTATACAGCAAGTAACATAAAAGGGGGTGATTGGGGATTAGAAGTGATTCCTTTTTATGAAAGTGTTCCTACAAGTTCAGAAGAATTAGAGCTATTAAAAAATGATGTTCGTTCCAATGAGATGATCTATAAACGAATTGTGAGTGAAGATGAGACTTCCACTCTTATCATGTTTGAAATTGCTGAAGATACTGACACAACACAATTACAGAAAGAACTAAACACATATGTCTCTCAGTATGAAGGTCCAGAAACTCTCTATGTTGCAGGACGAGCAATTGTTGAAGGTGCTTTAGCAGAACTAGGTCCTGCCGACATGGTAAAAATGTTTCCCCTCGTGGTGATAGTGATGACAATTCTCTTATATGTCCTCCTTAGAAGTGTGCGCCACACTCTATTGAACCTCGTAATTGTCCTTGTTGGTACCGTTGCTGCTTTTGGATCAATGGCCCTTTTTGGAGTTCCCATCTATGCAGTTGATACAATGATCCCTGTTATGCTTATTGCAATAGGGGTAGCCTATGGAATTCATATGCACAACTCCATCACTTATATTATAGAGAAAGATCCAGAGATCACAAAAGATAGGCTTATTCATCTCACCTTGTCATCAATGGTGAGACCTGTTTCTATGGCAGCAGTGACTACTGCAATAGGCTTCTCTGCCCTCATGACGAGCCAGGTTCTTCCAGTTCGATTCTTTGGTCTGTTCTCTGCTATTGGAGTACTTACTGAAATGGTTCTTGCCCTTGTGTTATTCCCTATCTCAATTAGAGTATTAGGTATCCCAAAAGAGAGAGCACATAAAAAAAGTAAAGAATCTATGGGTCCTTTAAAAAACAACTTTCTCACAAATTTTGTACTTCACAAACAAAAACTAATCATCTCATTTAGTATCGTATTAGCAATAGGTGGAGTATATGGAGCAACTCAGATTTGGATTGATACAAGTTTTCTCGCAAACTTTGAAGAAGACCATCCAATTGCAATTACTGATAAGTTTGTTAACGCAAAATTTGGTGGAACGAGTTCTGTTAACCTTATTTTAAAAGGAGAAGAGGAAGATACCTTTAAAAACCCTGAAGTCTTACAAGCTATGGATGATATGCAACAACACATTCGAACGAACCCTTTAGTTGGAGCCTCTTTTTCTCTTACTGACTTTATTAAGAGGATGAATTTTGTCATGAATGATGAGGATGAACAATTCTTAGCAATCCCTGATAATCAGGAACTCATCGCTCAATACTTACTTCTTTATGATATGAGTGGAGATAGCGAAACGCTCTCTAAAGTAGTTGATTACAATTTTGAAAGGGCGAATATACAAATACAACTCAAAAATGATAGTTCTCTCCTTATGGAAGAAATAATTTCATCAGTTGATGCATTCAATGATGAATTTAACAACTTAGGAGTCTCTATAAGCTACTCAGGTAGTGGCTACACTGCATACATTTTTTCATCACTTCTTATGGATGGGCAAATACTCTCTCTAGCAATCTCTTTTCTTATCGTAGCCCTTCTCTTAGCTCTCGTTTTCAAAAACCTCCTTATTGGAATTATAGGCACTATTCCTATTGCAATCACTGCAACTGTTAATTTTGGTGTGATGGGATTGTTAGGAATTCCTTTAAGTTCGGCAACAGCACTTATTTCATCTATCGCAATTGGTATTGGTGTTGATTATGCAATTCACTTAATTGAACACTACATCGCAAAACGAAAAGAAGGATTATCGATTGAAGAAACTGTCAATGAAACTATTGTCCATACAGGTAAAGCAATTGTCTTTAATGCTATTGCGGTAATGGGTGGCTTTATTGTCCTCATATTCAGCGTATTTCCACCAAACAGACAAGTAGGTGCTCTCATTGCCTTAAATATGGTAATTAGTGCAACAATGACGCTCACTGTATTACTCGTAGCAATTATTGCAATCGACAAAAGAAAAAAAATCAATATAACACAAAACACAAAGGAGCTTTATCATGAATAGCAGAATACAAAAAACGGCTATATTCCTCTCTCTCTTAATCATTTCAATCATTCCAATATGGGCAGCCCCTAATGGGCTTGAAATCATGCAAAAAGTATACTCAAGAGATACTGGGGATGATATGAAGGCAAATTTAACAATGGAAATCTCAAACTCCCGTGGGTCTACAAGAGAAAGAAGCATTACTCAAATTCGTTCAGTAGAAGATGGTATTGAAAAAAAACTCATGTTTTTTACCTCTCCCTCTGATGTAAAGGATACTGGATTTTTGAGTATCTCATATCCAAGTGACAAAGATGATGATCAAATGATTTATCTTCCAGCTTTAAAGAGGGTAAAGAGGATTGCATCTAGCAGCAAAAATGATTCTTTCATGGGGTCAGATTTTACCTATGATGACATGGGAGCAAGAAATCCAGCAAAGGATACTCACTCTATTATTAAAGAAGACGTAGTGAACAATGTAGATTGCTATGTTGTTCAAAGTATTCCAGTTACACAAGAAGGCGATATTACAAAGACGTTGAACTGGATTGCTAAAGATGGATCTTTTGGCCTTAAGAAAGAGTTTTATGAAGGAAATACGTTAGTGAAAACATTAACAATTAATGAATCTACTCTCATTGATTCAATCATCGTTATTACAGATATGACAATGAAGAATATTGAAAAAGGGACTCAAACTAGGATTACCTTAGAAGATGTTTCTTTTAATAACAATTTTAATGACTCACTTTTTAGTGAAAGACAACTAAAGATTGGACCAAGATTCTAACAACGGAGAATACTATGAATAAGAAAATTATTACGCTATCAATTATTATATTAACAATAATCATGCCCCTCACAGCGACCGATGTAAGCTATAGTGGATTATCACACACATCCCTTGCAACTCGCTTTATGGAAGGTGATATCGCCCACTACAAACAATCTATCGACCTATCAATCGATATGTATAAAGATATGTCTCACTTTTTCATTCAACCATATGCAACCTTTTCAAAAGAAGACTCTTTGGATGTTTCATTTAATATTAGAGAAGCATACGCAGAATTCTATCTCGACAATATGGACCTGAAAATAGGAAAACAAATCATCGTTGCAGGTGGGGCAGATGCCCTCTATCTCACGGACATTATTTCCCCACGCAATATTCAAGATTTTGTCCTTACCGAAACTCCCGATATGAGAATAGGAGTGCCTGCTATTAAGGGCTCTTACTACCTAGGAGATTATACAATAGATGCAATCTGGATTGCTCAGGCTATCCCTACATCAACCTTTTCTCAGACTTCAATGTGGTTCTCTCCTCCAAGTCTCCTTCCACCTAGTGCAACGGTGACTATGAATCCTCCTACAACTCCAGAGCTCCTATTAGAAAATAGTGAGGTGTTTACAAAGGTTCGTTATTTTGGATCTTCACTAAGCTATGAAATTGTTGCGGGGTTTGCTTATAGTGATGAATCTCATATTAGTGCTCTAACTAAAACTTCTACAAATCCATTAGAAGTGACACTAGATCAAGCATTTGATCGCTACCCTCTCCTTGGAGGCTCTTTAAGTACAACAGTAGGCCCTGTGGTAGTAAGGGGTGAGACTAATGTATCGTTTAACAAAGCGTTTAGCTCAGTAACAACAACTCCATCTCCATCAGTAGATGTAGAAGATCATACTTACATACAAGGATTAGTAGGGCTGGACTGGAAACTCTTTGGTTTTGATATGTCGAGCCAATATATGCTCTCGTATATAAGCGAATACAATGAGAAATTAGTGCATCAAGGTCGATATGCACATGAATATAGTCATCTTGCAACATATAGAATTAATAAGAAGTTCTTTGAAGATAGATTCACATTTCAACTCTTCAGCCTAATAGAACTTGATCCTCTTAATGCTCTCGTTCGTCCATCAGTTTCTTATGAAATAGAAGATGCTGTCTCTGTCAAAGCAGAAGTCATTCTTTTTGTAGGAGAAGAAGAAGTACTGTACGGAAAATATAAAGATAATTCACTCGCTTCACTCTCGTTATACTGGTATTTTTAATTTCATCTTTGGTGTACCCACTCTTTCCTCACTCCTGATAAAGTTCAGGAAAGAGAAGGGTACATCATTTACCTTTTACTACCACTTATTACATAATAATAGTAGGAGAGAAAACTCCATATTAATCAAAAAAAATGCTTTCTATTTACTACCTCGAATAAAAATTCAAATAACATTCATTAACTTTTTTTATGTAGCCACTTGATTATTCTTATACAAGAAATGAATTGAT
>CAYZUR010000118.1:0-6009 GCA_964481535.1 uncultured Spirochaetaceae bacterium
TTGGGCATAATTCTATTCCTACTATCTAAAATTTATCTACTATATGATACAATATAGCATGTAAATGTATAAATCGCCAAGTTAAGTTGCACTACTTAAAGGGAGTATGTCTTGATTATAGGTATAATTATTTCATTTTTTGTCATTGTGTTGTTATTATTAAGTATTGCCCTTGTAAGAACTCTCTATATTCGTTCAACCGCATTGAAAGGATTAAGGTCTGTTTATGCTGTTTCTTCTCCTAAAAATATTGACTCTTCTGTGAAGAATCTTTCAAAGGCCATTACCTATGAAACAGTGGCAACGGTGGATTCCTCTTTTAACGAATTCCATCAATTTCTGAAAACTACCTACCCGACAGTTCATTCATCCCTTGATCAGCTTTATACAGATACAGACAATCTTGTGTTTCTTTATAAAGGAAAAAACAAGTCTCTCCTTCCCGCCCTCATAACAGCCCACCAGGATGTTGTTCCTGCACCTACTGAGGGATGGAATCATCCCCCTTTTTCATCTCATATAGAAGATGGATTTGTGTATGGAAGGGGAAGTTTTGATGATAAAGGATCCCTAATTGCAATACTTGAGGCAGTTGAACAATTATTAGAAGAGGGGTTTGTTCCAAAGAGAGATTGGTATATTGCACTTGGGTGTGATGAAGAAACCAGAGGGGATAAAGGTGCGGCACTACTTGCCAAGAAGATGAAGCAAGATGGACTCACCTTTAGTGTTGTTCTTGATGAAGGGGGCGCTGTAGTAGAAGGGTTTTTCAAAGCAATTAAAGAGCCTATTGCTGCAGTTGGTGTCTGTGAAAAAGGGAATGCTCATGTAAAAATTTCTTCCCTTGTTGAAGGGGGGCACTCTTCGACTCCAAAAAACCCAACGTCTGTTGGAGTTCTTGCAAAGCATATAGCCTATATTGAATACCACCCTCTTAAGCCTGTGTTAATAGCTCCTATCAAAAAGATGCTCTATAATTTAGGGCTTCATTCTCCTTTTTCATTTGCATATATCTTACTTAATACATGGTTATTTAAACCAATAATATTTTCTATTTTTAAGAAGAACACCACAATGAATGCTCTCATTAGATCAACGTGTGCTGTAACTATGACAAAAGGGAGTGAGGCTGCTAACATTATTAGTAATGAGGCGAATGCTATATTAAATATTCGTCTACTGCCAAACAAAAGTGCTAGTGATGTTATTAATCATTATAAAAAAAGAATAAAAACAACATCTGTTTCATATGAGATAGTACATGAAAATAAAAGATCCACGGTAAGTAGCACAGAGAAGGAGAGCTTTAAGCATCTACAGACTACTATCTCCTCAATTTTCCCAGGTACTATCATCACCCCATATGTGATGACAGGGGGTTCTGATGCTCTTCACTATGAAGGGGTGTGTGACTCTGTGTACAGGTTCACTCCAGCTTTGATGAATAACTCAGAGCTAAGTAGGATGCATAATACAAATGAGAGATTTTCAATTGGAAACCTCTCATCTGCCATCAGTTTTTATAAAACATTTATTTATCAAGATACTTTTTAAAAGACATCGCTCATTGTTGCAACCAATACCGCTTTAATAGTATGCATTCTGTTCTCTGCTTCATCAAAGACAACCGAATGTTTTCCTCTAAAGACTTCATCGCTCACTTCCATTTCATCTAAGCCGTACTTTTCTTTTACCATTTTAGCAACAGAAGTTTCTATGTCGTGAAAGGCAGGAAGACAGTGAAGGAATAGGACTTCATCATTCCCAGTGCTCTTCATGAGGGCACTATCCACTTTATAAGGGGATAGGAGTGCGATCCTCTCTTCCATTTTATCCTCTTCACCCATTGATACCCATACATCAGTGTAAATTACATCAGCACCTTTGACAGCTTCATGAGGATCTGTAATAACTTCTATTGCTCCTTTTGACCTTTTCAAATCTTTTTGTAAGGAATGTATAAAAGATTCAGGTGGAGAGAGTTCTTTAGGAGTTGAGATAACAATATGCATCCCTACTTTTGCAGCTCCTATCATGAGGGCAAAGGCCATGTTATTTCTCCCATCTCCCACATACACCATTTTTATTTGATCAAGAGGTTTGTTAGAGTGTTCTCTAATGGTCATAAAATCTGCTAAAACTTGAGTTGGATGATCTTCGTCTGTCAGTCCATTATAGACGGGGATGCCTGAAAAATGGGCGAGTTGCTCTACTAATTCCTGGCTACTTCCACGATATTGCAATCCATCATAATAGCGACCAAGAACTTTTGCAGTATCCTCAATAGATTCTTTTTTCCCCATTTGAGAGTTAGTTAAATAGGTAACTTGCCCTCCTTCATCAAATGCTGCCACTTCAAAAGCACAACGAGTTCTTGTAGAAGGTTTATCGAAAATAAGGACTATGTTTTTGTTCTCTAAAAGATGTTCTTTTTGTTTAGTTAGTTTTTTCACTTTCAATGTAGATGCTACATCAAGTAAATAGATAATTTCTTCTTTGCTGAAATCTTTTAATGTAAGTAGACTTCTTCCTTTTAGGTCCATGGTTTTCTCTCCTCTTTTCTCATCTTGGTCACGTATATGTACTGATTCTACTGACTAAAATGTTCGTTGAATACTCTCAACTTTTTTTGTCTCATCAGAAAGTATTCTAAAAACAGTTACATTCAGATGTTACTTTTTTCAATAATAATCAGACAATCACTAGAATGTTGTCCAATTGTAAGCTATTTGATAGTGCAATTAAAGTAGTTCGACCTGTAATAGTGACTCTTACTAGTTTTGCAATTCGTCAACACCCTCAATAAATACATAAAGGGAGACTACAACCACTGTTAAGGCAGCTATTGATATGATGTTTTCACGATTCATATAATTGACCTTACCAGAATGTATGTCTCCCTATTGTTGAAGCGTTCAATCAATTAAAAAACTACGACAACTTCTCCATTAGGATAAGTAGACGCAACATAATTTTTAATTGTGTCACTTTGTAAAGCTTTTACTAATGCCTTTACTGCTTTATTGTTTTCATTACCTTCTTTTACAGCAACTACGTTTACGTATGGAGAATCAGCACCTTCAACAGCAAGGCCATCAACATTCGCTTTTAATCCAGCAGCAATTGCATAGTTACCATTAATTACAGCAGCATCTACATCAGCAAGTACTCTTGGAAGAGAGGCTGCTTCAATTTCTTTAAATTTAAGATTATGAGGATTGCTTTCAATATCTAGAGGAGTCGCAGAGATACCGGCATCTGCTTTTAATGTAATAAGACCAACACTCTGTAATAAAAGTAGTGCTCTACCGCCATTAGTGGGGTCATTAGGAATTGCAACTGAACCACCAGCAGGTAAAGAATCAACTGATTTGTAGTTTTTTGAATAAAGGGCAATTGGTTCAATGTGAATTCCACCAGCATTTACCAAATGGTATCCTTGTTCTGTATTGAAAGATTCAAGGTATGGAATGTGTTGGAAGAAGTTTGCATCAATCTGACCCTCTTCAAGAGCTTTGTTTGGTGTCACATAATCAGTAAATTCAATTACCTCTAAGGTAACGCCTTCTGCTTGTAATTCTTCAATTACCAAGTTTAAAAAAGCAGCGTGAGGTTCTGGTGTTGCACCAACTCTCAATATAGTTGACCCAGAAGCTTCTTTTGCACCACCAGCAAAAAGACCTGTTAGGCATACCAACACAATAAGTGTTATAGCAATAGTTTTTTTCATAATATTTGTATCTCCTACGTAATTCTCAATTTCTTTGAGAACTTCCTTTTTTTTATCGCTTACCCATCATATGGGCACTCAATTTATTTCCTACTACTTGCACGACTTCTACGAGTACTAATATGATAATAACAGAGACTGCCATAATGTCTCCCCTAAATCGTTGGTATCCGTATCGAATTGCAAGGTCTCCAAGCCCTCCACCACCAATTGCTCCAGCCATTGCTGAATACCCAATTAAATTGATGATAGTTAAAGTTACTCCAGAAACTAACGATGGCATTGCTTCAGGAAGTAGTACTTTGTATATAATTTGCCAGGTGGAAGATCCCATAGCACGGGCGGCTTGAATAACGCCCGGATCCACCTCCTTCAATGCAGTTTCAATGATACGGGCCACAAAGGGAGCCGCAGCTATTGATAAAGGAACAATGGTTGCAATAGTACCAATACTTGTTCCGACAATTATTCGTGATAAAGGAAATAAAAGAATCATGAGTATAATAAAGGGAAAACTTCTTAAAACATTCACAATTCTTCCTAATATATTATTTAATAGAGGTTTTGGAATTATTCCCCCTTGTTCAATATTCCCTGTAATACATAAAAGAATTCCTAAAGGCAATCCTAGAATGAGAGAGAAAAAGGCGGAAGCTCCTACCATCATGAGAGTTTGTCCTGTAGCGTCAAGAACAAGGGTTATCATCTGATTCATACGTATGTGTTCTCCTCTTCTACAATAATTCCTGATAGCTGTAAGGCAGAAACTGCTTTATCAACTTCATCACATTCTCCAATGATATCACAAATGAGGGTTCCAACATCTTCACCACTTACTGTCTGGACTCCGCCTGCTCTGATATTAAATTCAACATCATATTTCTTCCCTATCCGAGATAATACGGGCTCCCCAGTAAGATTGCCTCTAAAGCGCAGCGTAAACCTGCCACCTTCATCTGACCATCTTACTAAATCTCTATACCTATCTTCTGGATTCATTGCAAGGGGGGCAAGATTTGCTAAAAAGTCCCGTGTAGTGGTGCTTTTGGGAGTTGCAAACACGTCAACAACTTTCCCACTTTCAACAACAATTCCATCATCAAGGACAGCAACATATTCACACGCATCACGAACTACTTCCATTTGGTGGGTAATCATAACAACAGTGAGATTCATTTTATGTTTTAGATCAGTCAATAAAGCTAAGATTGAACGAGTAGTTTGAGGATCTAATGCACTAGTAGCTTCATCACAAAAGAGAACATCAGGATGATTAGCTAACGCTCTTGCAATAGCAACACGTTGTTTTTGACCACCACTTAATGTACTTACAGGTGCATTTTTACGACCAGTAAGCTCAACAATCTCGAGTAGTTCATCGACTCTTTTGGTAATCGTCTCTTTATCAACACCAGCTATTTCTAATGGATAGGCAATATTCTCACCTGCATTTCTTGAGCTAAAAAGATTAAAAGTTTGGAAAATCATACCAACTTT
The DNA here is from genome assembly GCA_964481535.1 of uncultured Spirochaetaceae bacterium. Classification (GTDB taxonomy): domain Bacteria; phylum Spirochaetota; class Spirochaetia; order Sphaerochaetales; family Sphaerochaetaceae; genus SABI01. The sequence goes on from CAYZUR010000118.1 coordinate 5,228, forward strand.
CCTTCTTTGTGTAATCATCTCGTTCTTAGGAAGGTTGTCGACCCTCTTTGAGGCATAAAAGACATGTCCATCATCAGGTGTTTCTAACAAGGAAATGAGGCGAACAAGGGTAGATTTACCAGCACCACTTTTACCTATGATTCCATAGATAGAGTTATCTGGTATTTCAAGAGAGATATCATTAACTGCATGAAGTGTCCCATAGGTTCTCCTAAGAGCCTCTAATGATATATGCATCAACCTTACTCCTTTACTAAACGTACCACATCATAGATTAAAGATGTGTGTATATCAAGGTGGTGGGTTAGGTTTTATTGTACACAAAGAGAACTTATTGTTAATAATACTCGTATTTAGTGAACTTTTTCACATAAATAAGGAGTGAGAAGAGAATGATTATTCATTGAAGCATTACCTAAAGAGAGAAGAAATTTCATTACCTTTCTCAGTTTTTACATAAAGGAGAAACATAAATCACGAAAATCACCCTATACAATATATAAAAGCCTTCTTTGAGAATGGTTACATATTATTGTTGAGATATCGCAATATGTATTGTAGTCTATAGATAGTTTTTCTTTTCATTTCTTAGTTTTACAATTCAATTAATATACATCGAGATGTTTTAATGAGCTAGATTCATCCTTAAAACTTCTTCAGATTATAAAATTCTATATTTATTTTGTTGGAGGGAAAAATGAAAGTAAATTGGAAAGAATGGGGTATTAATTATAAAACCATCATTTGCACAGAGTTGGTAGAAACAGCAAAAGAAGCTTTAT
>CAYZUR010000119.1:0-5992 GCA_964481535.1 uncultured Spirochaetaceae bacterium
GATCTAAAGAATGCTTAATTGAATCATGATATATAATAATAGGATGTTCACTATAGCCTTTGAGTAAAAGATGAGCATTTCTCACATCAGGCTCATTAAATAAGAGGATAAGGGTAAGGCCTCTGTATAATGGAGTTATTGGTGTTCCTGCGGTAAGATAGACCACTTCAACTGAACTAAGATGAGGGAAGTGAGATAAAAACCAATAGCGGAAGGTTTCCACTTGAGGTCTTTGGTAGCCTATTATTCTTATATGGTAGGTGTTCACATTAATGAATACTTACAAATTTTCAATTTTGCTTCTTACGTTATGGGTTCTGTTTTAAGATTTTGGTGATTTCTCTGTCTAGGGCATTAGCAAAAAGCTGTACTTCTTTTGGTCCCATAGGTTTTGTCTTTTCTACATAAATATTGTATTCACGTAATTCACTCATCATGTTCCGAATCGACAATCGCTCTTTCACATTCTCGCTTGTATACACCCCACCTCTATCATCTAAGACCGTAACTCCATTTACAGCGAGTCGATCAGCTAAGATAACATCCCGAGTTACTGCAAGAGATCCGGGTGTAGCAATTTCTACAAGGGCATCATCAGCACTATCGTCCCCCTTCTCAACGATTACCATTTTTACAAGGAATGGATGCTTTTGGTGAGATTTCTCTACTTTTACAACATCTGGAAGTACCCTGTCAGCAACAAACACTGTGGGAATGTTCCTTCTCACCACAGCTTTCAACATAATAGCTCTAAGAGGTTTAGGACACGAGTCTGCATCTACAAAGATAATAACATGAGAAAAGAGTTGATTGTTGGCTTCGTCTTTCATTATTCAACACTGTACATAATAGAGGGGATGTGGGTCAAGAAATATCCTCTGGATAATAGTAATCTAACACTTCCGTTTCTAATATGATCTTCCTTATCTCTGTGATAGTCAGGTGGGGATTATCATACAAGATTTGCATAGAGGCGATGCCTAAAGAAGTTGCTTCTACAGGTCCCGCTATTACGTTCTTCTTTGATCTATTAGCTGTCATTTGGTTAAGATGGTCATTTCGGGCTCCCCCCCCAATAATATGAATAACTGGATAATTCTTTCCTGTTATCTCCTCTAATTCTTTAATCGCATTGGCATAGCTTTGAGCCAATGAAGCATAGGCAGAGGCAAGGATACATCCTCTATCACAAAATCCAGTAAGAATCGTGAGGGCACCAATCATTGAATCAGGATTATAGAGAATTTCACTATTTGGATCAAAAAGAGGAAGATCCGGATTATTAAGAGCCTCACAAGATAGGGCTATCAGTTCATCCCAGCTATAGAGATGAGAATCATTAAACTCCATTTCTCTCTTAATATTCTCTAAAATATGCATCCCCGCTGAATTCTTTAACAGTGTTATTGTACCAAGAGCTCCCCCTTCATTAGCAAACCCATGTTCAAACACGGACTCAGTAATAATAGGCTCATCGAGTTCAGTACCGATGAGGGACCATGTACCAGAACTAATAAACACAAAATCTTTCTCCACACTAGGAACAGCCACAACTGCGCACGATGTATCATGAGATGGAATACAGACAGAAGGAATTCTTTTTGAGCCAAAGAGCTTCATGAGGTCATCCCTTAAGTATCCCCTCACACTGAGATGAGGTACTAACTGTGAGAACATATTCTGATCAAGATCTAACTTTTCAAATAACTCATCACAATATGTTTGATCTCTCATATCGAGAAGCTGCATCGTACTTGCAATTGAAGGTTCGCTGTTCATTTCATTGGTAAATAGATAGTTTAAGAGATCTGGAATTAATAAGAGCTTATGTGCACAAAAAAGGAATTCAGGAAGCTCTTCTCGAATTCCAAGGATTTGATACACAGAGTTCATGGGATGATTTTGTATTCCTGTACTGAAAAACATCTCTTTTTTTTCATCTGCATTGAGTAAGTTCATCCCTATCGTACCAAGAGGATTTCTATAACACAAAGGATTTGTTAATAGTTCACCGGATGAGCCTACGAGGCCAAAATCAATACCCCATGTTGAAATACCAAAAGATGTAATATCAGGAGTTTTATCAAGTGCAAGTTTGAACCCTTTTTGCATATGATAAAAGATATGTAAGATATCCCAAAACTCAAATTTGTGCCCCTTAATTGCACGATTAGATACCTGATAGATAACTTCACTTGTAATATGAGTTCCATCAAAAGAACTCAATACAATTCTTATTGAAGAATTTCCGCAGTCAAACCCAATATAGTGACGTGTTTCAGCCATGACTAATCACCTTCCTGTGGTCAATAATATAATTTATAATCATCACACTAATCATGAGAATTCCCCATAACGCTGTTGTCATAAAAGAACTTACCCTCATAAGATTTAATCCGCTCGAAATCATTTGCAACGTAACAAGGGCAATAACAAGTCCTGAGACTCTTCCAAATCCCCCATCACTACTTACTCCTCCAAGAACTGAAGCTAAAATTGTTACGAGCAGGTAAGAATCCCCATACCCAGATCGAGCAGAGTTAAATCGAGAAATCATCACAAGGGCAGCAACTCCTGAAAAAATTCCTGAAATAACATAGGTTTTTATGATAACAGAAGTATTACTAATTCCAGAAAATTTTGTTGCTATCTCATTGGAACCTATCATATACATTGAAAATCCACATGCTGTACGATTTAAGATGAATGACATAATCAGAACCATCACTAAAAATATTAATAGAGGAAAAGGAATGAAAAAAATCGTCCCATTTCCAATAAACCGAATAGCATCAGGAAAACCAGAAATTACATATCCTTTGGTAATCACAATAGCGATACCATTTAGGAGTGTCATTGTCCCAAGCGTTGCGAGAATTGGAGTGATCCCTACATAGGCAACTAATACTCCATTAAATAATCCAATCACTGCAGCTACAAGTAGTGCAGTAATGAGGGCAAGAACTATTACCATAGGGGAGCCTTGTGCTCCTACTCTTGTAAGAATTAAGGCAGCGGTAATACCGGCTACATTCGATGTTGCAATAATAGAGAGATTAATGCCCCCAGTAAGCATCACAACCATCATTGCAAGAGAAAGGATACCAAGTTCAGGAAGCTGAAATGCCATCCCTTGTAAATTATTGATAGTTAAGAAGGATCTTGGATTTATAATGAACATGAGTAAGCCTACCAATAACATAATCACCAACAGTACCGTTACTTCATTCTTTTTTATCTTCATCTCTATTTCTCCTGTTGGGTAAGAGAAGATGATGCGTTACCATCTGTAATCTCTTTGATATCAATCTTTGAACTACTCGCTGTTTTTTTCTGCTTATAGGAACTAAAACCAACACTGATGAGGACAACAAGTCCTACAAATACATCATACCACACAGCAGATACTTTCATGAGTGTCATTCCATTTTGAACGATTGCAAGAAGCATGACCCCAAGAAATGTTCCAAATACCGTTCCGACTCCTCCACTTAGGCTCGCTCCTCCGAGTACTACAGCAGCTATAACACCAAGTTCTTTACCAACAATAGAGTTCGGTGCAACTGTTTGAACTAATAGAGCCTGAACAATTCCAGCGATTGCAGCCATAGATCCCATAAAGGCATAAACAAATACTTGTATTCGACCTACTCGAAACCCTACTCTTTCAGCAGATATTTTATCTCCCCCTACTGCATAAATACTCCTACCGAGTCGAGTATATTTGAGTAATACTGAGGCTAAGATAAGTAAGACAAACCAGAGAATTGTTACAACAGAAACTCCATATATTGAAGTTTCTTCACTCCCAAAGGAGCCCACATAGACACAAGCAAAAGATTGGAAACATTCTGGAAGTGCATATATCCACTTTCCTTTTGTAATCACAATGAGCAGTCCATAATAGACATTCATCGTTGCAATTGTGGTGATAATAGGTGGAATCTTAAAGCGATAAATTAAAAGGCCATTCACCATCCCAAGGACTGAGCCAATAAAAATAGCTAACAAAAATGCTACGAATATAGACCCACCAAGTCGAAGAATGATGAGTACAGTGACATACTCAGCAATTGTTGCAACAGCTGCAAAAGAGATATCTATGCCACCAGAGATGAGAACAAAAAGAACTCCAATAGCCATAATGCCTGTAAACGAATAGCTTTTTAATAGATCAAGGGCATTTTCAAGAGTAAGGAAATTACTGTTTACACTTGTTATAATAGAGGCGAAGATGAGAATTATTACAAGAACGTACGTCTCATGACGTTCAAAGAGTTCTTTCATGAAAGACCCCTTATATAGCATGAGATTCAATATAAGATTGAATCTCCTCTTCGTTTGTATCACTACAGAGAAATTCCTTGATTATTCGTCCTCTGTTCATAATTAAGACTCGGTTACAATTATAAAAAACTTCAGCAATTTCATCAGAGATGATTATCACACCCACATTCTTTTTGGCTAATGTTTTTATCACTTCATGTATACTTGATTTTGCGGCAACATCAATTCCAACGGTGGGGTTATCGAGGATAAAGAGTTTTGGCTCTGTTGCAATCCACTTTGCAAGTACTACTCGCTGTTGATTCCCTCCTGAAAGGGTTTTCACTGCTGAATCAACTGAGGGTATTTTAATATTCAATTCTTTTACCCACTTCTCTATACTTTCATCTACCATCTCAGCATCAATTACTTTTAAAGGGGTAAGCATCCTATTGAGGGTCGTCATCACTACATTTTTCCCAACAGATTGATCAAGAACTAATCCTTCTACAAGTCGATTTTCTGGAACATAGGCAATACCATGATCCACTGCCTTTTTTACAGAATCAATAGAGAGGGTTTTTCCATCTATAGAAATGGATCCTTCATCAGGAGAGTGTAATCCAAATATGCTTAGAGCTAATTCAGTTCTTCCAGAACCAAGTAATCCTGTAATACCAACAATCTCTCCAGGATACACCTTCATGTTAATATCTTTGTAATGAGACCGTTTAGAAAGTCCTTTTAGTTCAAGAATCGGTTGTTGTGTGGTATCGGTCTTTTTATGGTAAGGGGTATAGACAGTAGTAGTTCCAGTCATAAGAAATTCTATCTTTTTATCATCAAGGTCATCACTTGGATAACAGCCAATCTTTACTCCATCTCTTAGGATAGTAACACGCTCTGCAATTTGCATCACTTCGTTAAGTTTGTGGCTAATAAATAGAGTTGCAATGCCTTTCTCTTTTAAATCGACAACAACCCGTAAGAGTGAATCAACTTCTTTTTTCGTAAGGGCTGTTGTTGGTTCATCCATGATAAGGAGTTTTACGTCCTTAGTGAGTGCTCTACAGATTGCAACGAGTTGTCTGTCGGCCATAGAGAGTCTTGAGACTAATACGTCAAGAGGAATTGAGACTCCTATCTTTTTCATAGTAGAGATCGCAATGTCTCGAGCTCTTTTGTAAGAGACAAATTGTGTTTTGCTTGAGACGAGTTCACTCATTGCAATGTTTTCTTGTACACTAAGATTTGGAAATAGAGAAAGATCTTGATAAATCACTTCAATTCCATGTCTAATTGAATCCATTGAATTGAGGTGGCTCACCTCATTTCCAGAGATATGTATAATGGCCTCAGATTCTGGTTGTACAACACCAGAGATAATTTTTACTAATGTAGATTTTCCCGACCCGTTTGTTCCCGCTAAACAATGAATCTCTCCTTCTTTCATTGCAAAGTCAACATTGTCGAGGGCTCTTACTCCCGTATACTGCTTACTAATATGTTGCATTGACAAAAAATCAGTGTTCATACCATCTCTCTTTTATTGTGTGTTGCTTCATAATTATTCCATATGAGTTAAGAGTTCCAGAAGATACATTCCTCTGAAACTCTTAATTAGATTATTGATTAGAAACCAAAGCTATCTGCATTTTCTTTAGTAATGTCCATCATAGCATTTACTTTCATAACATCCCCATCGAGAGTTATCTTACCAACTCCA
>CAYZUR010000120.1:0-5978 GCA_964481535.1 uncultured Spirochaetaceae bacterium
ATGCGCTAATTAAGGTGACAACAGGGCTTGCATAAATATATGCAGATGTTTTGTATACTCCTAAGTGATCAACTGCATAATTCCAGAAAACAAAGCATAATGCACTAGCTCCTAGGCCTAGAAACAGGAACAACGATATGTGTAAAAGAGATATGTCAGATAAAGAGATAGACATCCCTTCATATAGAGCGATAGGTATTAAGGTAATAATCCCATACATAATAATTTTCTTTGTATAGGTAATAATATGATATTTGGTAGTATCAATCCGTTTTAAAAGGAGAGAATAACTTGCCCATGCAAAAGTTCCTCCGATTGCTAACAAGTCTCCTGCAACGCTGAATCCTTCAAATTTTGTCCCATTTGTAATAACAAGTGTAACTCCAACAAAAGCAATAGCAAAGCCGTAAAGATAGGCTGATTTAAACTTCTCACTCTTAAGCCAGATGAGCGCCATAATAGCAGTAGTTATTGGGGCAAGGGATACAAGAATCCCTACATTAGAGGCACTTGTTTTTGTGAGGGCAAAAGTTTCAAGGGCATAATAGAGTGTAACTCCAGTAATACCTGCTAAGAGAAATATGAGTTCATCCTTCCACGATATTGCATTGCTTTTCTCACTTTTCCCTTTTCTTACACCGTCAATAATGAATAAAAGAATAAACCCCAAGATAAATCGAATTAATAATATCTCTATCATTGTAAATGTTTCTAATAAGATTTTAGAAGCAATAAACGTTACGCCCCATATAATTATGGTAACAACTGCTCCTATGTGGCTAAGTAGTATTGGTGTTTTCATATTTGTTTCGTATAATTCCCTTATTAAGATATATATTATTGTATTTTTTATCTGGTTATGTGAAAGACACTCTATTTCTTTTCTAGAAATTAGTAAAGAATAAGCTTATATACGTCTATTATAAAAAAAAGTGAAAAAAATGTTGCTCCTTAACTTTTTTTTTTGTATGTTACATATCGGTGATAGACTTAATTTTCACTAGAGCCTGAATACAGGTTAGATAAAAAAGTATCAAAATACATAGAAGCGAGGAATACTATGGCAAAACAGCTGCAGTTTAATGAAGAAGCAAGAAGATCTTTGGTGTTGGGAGTTGAAAAACTTTCTCAAGCAGTCAAAGTAACACTTGGCCCAAAAGGAAGAAACGTTCTCATCGACAAAAAATTTGGAGCTCCAACAGTCACTAAAGACGGAGTATCCGTTGCTAGAGAAATTGAGTTAGAAGATCCGTTTGAAAACATGGGAGCTCAGTTACTCAAAGAAGTAGCAACAAAAACTAATGATGTTGCTGGAGACGGGACGACTACTGCTACAGTACTTGCCTACTCAATTACAAAAGAAGGGATGAAAAGTGTAGCCGCTGGAATCAACCCAATGGGAATTAGACGTGGTATTGATAAAGCAGTAGAAGACACTATCAAAGAACTCAAGAAAAATGCCCGAATGATTAAAGACAAAGAAGAGTTAGCACAAGTAGCAACAATCAGTGCAAACAACGACAGACAAATTGGTGATGAAATCGCCAATGCGATGGAAAGAGTTGGTAAAGATGGTGTTATTACAGTAGAAGAATCAAAAACTATTGAAACAACTACAGACTTTGTTGAAGGAATGCAATTCGACAGAGGATATCTCTCCCCATATTTTGCTACAAATCGTGATACCATGGTTTCAATTCTTGATGATCCCTATATCCTTATTTTTGATAAGAAGATTTCAAATATGAAAGATCTTCTTCCTATCCTAGAAAAAGTTGCACAATCAGGCAAACCAATCTTAATCATCGCAGAAGATGTTGATGGTGAAGCACTTGCAACTCTTATTGTTAACACCATTAGAGGAACACTTAATGCAGTTGCAGTAAAAGCTCCAGGGTTTGGTGATAGAAGAAAAGCAATGCTTGAAGATATTGCTATCTTAACAGGGGGAGAAGTAATTAGTGAAGAAATTGGTCTTAAATTAGAAAACACTGATATTTCTCAACTTGGAAGAGCTAAAACTGTAAAAGTAGAAAAAGATAATACCACTATCATTAACGGTGCTGGTAAACAATCAGATATTAAAGACAGAATTAGTCAAATTAAAGTTCAAATACAAGATACTTCAAGTGATTACGACAAAGAGAAACTTCAAGAAAGACTTGCTAAATTAGCAGGTGGAGTTGCCGTAATTAACGTTGGTGCTGCGACCGAAGTTGAACTTAAAGAGAAAAAACACCGAGTAGAAGATGCTCTTTCAGCAACACGTGCTGCAATTGAAGAAGGTGTTATTATTGGTGGTGGGATTGCACTCATTCAAGCAGCAAAAGCTCTTGAATCAAAAAATCTCTCTTCCTTTCCAGAAGAAGAGGCTGTTGGGTACAAGATTGTTCGACGTGCTTTAGAAGAACCAATTAGACAAATTGCAGAAAATGCAGGTCTTGATGGATCAATTATTGCAGAGAAAGCTAAACATGAAAAACCAGGAATTGGATTTGATGCAGCTAAAATGGAATGGGTAAATATGTTTGATGCAGGTATTACAGACCCTGCTAAAGTAACACGAAGTGCCCTTCAAAATGCAGCATCAATTGCATCATTAATCCTTACAACAGAGTGTGCTATTACCGATCTTCCTTCTAACGAAGCTCCTCCAGCTGGTGGTGGCGGTATGGGCGGCATGGGCGGCATGATGTAAATCATCTCCTTCCCATACGTGTTTTTTGAATAGCGGTGGATCTTTTTATCAGGTCCGCCGTTTTTTAGTTAAGCATAACAGTAACAAATAAGGAGAGGCAATTCATAAAACTTGACTACTCTGTCCTTAACATGATACGTTATGCCTGCGTATATTTATTATACCCGACAGAGAGGTTACATTATATGAATGCATTGCTAGCAACCATGGGAACTACCGGAGGCGCGTCAGCCGCGGGCTCTAGTGGATCAATGACCACTACTTTTATCACTTTTGGTCTGATTATTTTAATTTTCTATTTTCTTATTATTCGACCACAAAAGAAAAAAGAAAAAGAGACTAAGACTATGCTTTCTTCAATGAAGAAGGGTGATAAAGTAGTTTCAATTGGTGGAATTAGAGGTACAATTGCAATAGTCAAAGAGACTAGTGTTGTTGTTAAAGTAGATGACAATACTCGTATTGAATTCTCTAAAAATGCTATTGCTCAAATTATTGACAGAAAAGCAGAACCTTCTTCTACTACTACCGAGAAAAAAGAAGAGAAAAAAGAAGCAGCAACTCCAGCTCCTAAGAAAAAAGGGAAAAAAGCACAACCTGCTCCTAAAGCTTCACAAGAACCTGAAGATGCTGTTATTGTTGAAGAAACCCCTGCAGAAGCAGATTCTAAAGACGATAAAAAAGAGACCAAGTAGAAATATCGAAATCATACGGAGAACATCATGAAAAAACGAGGGCGATTATTGATCGTTCTCCTGGTTGCGGTTGTGTGTGGGATTTTCCTATTCCCTACCGTTAAATGGTACGCTTTTGTACCTCAGGAGACAAAAGATATTGCGACAGGATCAAAGATTCAAATTAGGGAACTTGCGCAAGGGCAAGCTAGTAGAGACCTCAGGACACTAAAAGAAGTGTTTGCTGACGATCCAAAGGCATCTGTTCCTTCACAGTATTCATATCTTATCGATGTAGCCAAGGATGGCTATAAGAATATGAAAAAAGATTCCCCAAGGTCGTGGACAGTGGAAGACTTGTTTAAAGGATTCTATACTGAGAAAGACCTGTTTGATACTATCGAAAATAGATATCGATCTGATTTTTTAGATTTAAAAACACTTAGTGGAAAAATCTTACAACTTGGACTCGACCTTCGTGGTGGTATGTCTATCTTGCTTGAAGCAGATAGTGCCTCCTATGAAGCAAAGAATGGAACAACGTTATCAAGTGCAAAAAAAGGGGACCTTATCTTAGAAGATATAGCAATCCTTAATGAGCGTATTGACCAGTTCGGTGTTTCTGAACCAAATATTAGGAAACAAGGATCTGACCAAATACTTATAGAAGTTCCAGGAGCTGCTGACCCAGAAAGAATTAATAGTTTCTTACGTGGTAAAGGCTCTCTTACATTCCAAATTGTTGATGAGGACTTTACTAGTCAGCTCAATACCTATTTTGCTGAGAACCCAAGTGAAGTATTTACTGACAAAGGAGAATTACTGCAACCTGAATTCCTCCCTGCTGGAAAAATGGCAACTGCGTATTATGTAAACGATGCCTACGGATTAGATGAATTAGCTTCATACGTAGTCCTTGATGAGGAAATTGGTCTTGACGGTATTCATATTGCAAATGCAATGGTTGGTTCTAACTCTATCACAGGTCAACCTACTGTTAACTTCGAGCTTGATGCCAAAGGTGGAGAACTCTTTTATAAACTGACGTCCACTCACACAGGCGAGAGAATGGCTGTTGTCCAAGATGGCAAAGTAAAAGCTATGGCAACTATTACCGAAGGAATTCGTAATAACGTTCAGATCACAGGGTTCGGTCAAGCTGAAGCACAAGATCTTTCAATTGTCTTGAAAACTGCAGCTCTCCCTATTGAACTCATTGTGGTGAGCCAACAAGCCGTTGGAGCTTCACTTGGAGAAGATACTGTTAGAGCAGGCCTAATTGCAATTTTGGTTGGTCTCTCACTTGTATTTATCTTTATGGTGATTATTTATAAAGGAAGTGGTCTTATTGCTGACGTCGCTCTCCTGTTTAACTTAGTAATTCTTATCTCTGTACTCTCAGCATTTAATCTCACCCTTACGTTAACAAGTATTGCTGGACTCGTATTAACAGTAGGTATGGCAGTTGATGCTAACGTAATTATCTTGGAGAGAATTAAAGAAGAACTCCAAGTTGGAAAAAATGCGCATGCATCTGTTAAAGCTGGATTCCAAAAAGCTTTTTGGACAATTATGGATGCCAACGTTACTACTATTATCGCAGCATTAGTTCTTTCCCAATTGGGATCAGGAGCTATTAAAGGATTTGCAAATACCCTTGCTGTTGGTATTATAAGTAGTATGTTTAGTGCATTGTTTGTAGTAAAACTTATGTATGATGCCTACTTGTCCAAGAAAGATCCTACGCTGAGCATCAGCTGGAGGAGGAAGTAAATCATGATAAATAAAACATATCCAATAACAAAATTTAGATTCGTTGCCTTAACAGTATCAGCAATCCTTCTACTAGTCACAATTATTTCATACATTGTGCTCGGTGGATTTAACCTTGGAATTGACTTCCAAAGTGGATTTTCTCAACGTGTTCAAATAGCGACCCCCACCCTCTCAATTTCCTACGGTGGTGATGATAGTGTGACAATGGGTGTTTCTAATGGTACAATTTCTTTAGTTGTACGAGATGGAGATGGTTCTAGATCACTTGAGTACCCAGCTAGTACCTATAAAACAGTAAGTGAAATGGCAGATGCTCTAAACGGAGCCGTTGATGGATTACAAGCTACAGCTCTTCAAGGAAGTGTTCCAACTAGTTCTCTTATTACTGGGTTTGGACTTGCATCATTACTTGATAGAGATGGGTTTGTCATAAATAGTAGTAATCAAGATAGAAATAGTTTTGTCTCTATCGATGACATGAGAGAAGCTCTTGGAAGCAGTGCAAGTGTCCAGATTGTTGGCGATGAATATGAACAAATTTTTCAAATCAGACTTGCTAATGAAGATGGCTTACTTGAAGATGAACTTTCAAAACAAGTGAGTGGTTCTTTAGCATCTACCTTTGGGGAAGGAGCTGTTGTAGTTCTTCAAAGTGACTTTGTTGGTCCAAAATATTCTAACACGTTAGTAAGTGGATCAATTTTAATAGTAGTTGTCTCTATTACCTTAATCTTGCTATACATCTGGTTCAGATTTAAACTTGCCTTTGCGTTGGCGGCAGTTATTACTTTAGTTCATGATACCTTCTTACTTGTAGGTTTTATCACCAT
>CAYZUR010000121.1:0-5941 GCA_964481535.1 uncultured Spirochaetaceae bacterium
TACTCTCTTGTCATTAATATTGACATGTCCATGACTAATCATCTGTCGTGCCATCTTTCTTGTCTTCGCGAACCCCATTCGAAAGATTACATTATCGAGACGAGACTCAAGGAGAACAAGTAAATTTGATCCGGTCATCCCTTTGATCTTTTCAGCTTTCTTATAGGTGAGAAGGAATTGTTTCTCTAACACACCATAAACAAATCGTACTTTTTGCTTTTCTTTTAACTGAAGAGCATATTCGCTACTTTTCTTTCTTCTCTTTGGACGTTGTTTTTCCTTTCCTTTTTTGGGTTCATACCCAAGTACTACTGGATTAATTCCTACCCAGTTACTCCTTTTTCTTACAGGAGTTCGGTCAATAGCCATATATTTTTTACCTCATAATACATAATACAATCATTAGCATACGCTAACATTTATATATGTACCAAAATTAGCTAATATATTCAATACTCCCCCCCCCTACCTATGACCTAAGATGTCTTTAGATAAGGTTCTTATTTAGGTTTCACTAAAAATTCAAGAAAACCAATCTTCTTTTCAACTATACGTAACACTATTATTGGAGTATTGTTTAACTATATATATGTTCTTAATGGAGAAAATCGATGAAAAAACTATTAACTGTGGTAATTATTATATGTGTTACATCTTTGTTTCCAATTATAGCTTCTGCCACAACTGGTTCCGCCACATTGTCTGGTACTAGTGGGTATGTAGTGATCCCTAGTGCGATACCTATTGCTTCTTCAAAAAAGACTTCATTTAGCACTGGATACAACGCTATGTTTTCAGCTGATAATAAATTTTCTCATATTCCCTATATTCAAATGGGATTTGCTGAAAATATTGAGGCAGCTTTAGCTCTCGATATTGGTCTCACTACAGATATCCTCTTACAAGCTAAATGGCGATTTATAGAGAAGAATACTACCCACTTTGCTTTTATTATTAATGGTCAGGCGTTGGATGTTTCAGACAGTGCAAGATATTTTGCTGCTCAAACAGGATTTGCTGCCACTTTTGATAGTGCTATTATGGATTTTGACTCTAAAACAACCATCTATTTGGGGTACACGTTTGATAAAACACTCAATAGTGATATCGATTTTGGTATGGCTTTTGAAACACCTCTTTGGAAAAATGAAACCAATGAGATTCTAAATATTGTAATGGATTTTGGAAATGTAAGTTATTCAGTGAATCCAAGTGGTGGAAAAGCACAAGACAGAGGATCTCTCAACTTTGGCTTACGATTACTTCCAATAGAATTTATTAAAAATGCCTATATTTTAGCTGATTTACGATTATTGGATTTGTTTGACCATTCAGGGCGAGCTATTAGCGCTGGAGTAAGTTTCTCGTTTAGACCTTAGGGAATTCACTAGCAATTAAAAAGATAATATATGCAATATAGGAAGATAGGAGAAGAACCCCTTCAAAACGGTTAATTCTTCCTATCTTCTTTTTCCATCGATACCCTATAACAAATAATGATAAAGTAAGAATTGCCATAAAAAAGAAGTCTCGTTTGATAACTATTGATTCAAACGAAAAAGGGGCAATCGTTGAAGCAAGACCGACAACAAGGAGCGTATTAAAGAGGTACGAGCCAATAATATTCCCTAGTGCTATATCATCCTCACCTTTCTTTACTGCAGCAATACACGAAGCGAGTTCTGGTAAACTTGTCCCTATAGCCACAACTGTAAGACCTGTAATAATTTCACTAATTCCTAAATATTGAGTAATTTGTACAGCTCCCCACACAAGTATACGAGATGAAATAACAAGAAAGATTATTCCAAATACAATATAGTACATAGCTTTTTTAATGGGAAGTTTTTTATATGTATCATTATTTTCAACATCATCTGTATATGTATCTTTAAGAGAATGTTTGCTTTGAAAAATAGTCCACATCATTAATAAAACAAATCCAAAGGAGAGGACAATGCCGTCAACTCGAGAAAGGCTCAAGTCCTGAATACAAAAATAGGTAAGAGCAATAACAATAATTAAAAGTGGTAGTTCTTTCTTTAAGATATTTGATGAAACCATAATCGGTCTAATAAGAGAGGTAACACCTAATATAAGGGCAATATTTACAATGTTAGAGCCAAACGCATTCCCAATTGCAATGCCAGGATTTCCACTAGAAGCGGCAATAGCTGAAACAACGAGTTCTGGGGCAGATGAGCCAAATCCAACAATCACCATTCCAATGAGAAGGGGAGAGACATGAAAGTAGACAGCACTTGCTGCAGACCCTTCAATAAATTTATCAGCACTCACCACAAGTAAGACCAATCCACCTAACACAGCTAATAATGCAATACCCATAATACTCCCTGTTTTACCTTAATCTACAGTAACTCAAAGAGGATGAAACACTCAAGGTACTTGGAGGAATTAGTGTAACTTTCCACTTCTTAACACAAGAGATATTACATAATAAGTATTTTTTCATGGTGATAAGAAATATAGGGGGAAAAAGATAGAATTAATAAGACCATCTCTAGAGGCGCTTCTATAAAGTATGTGATCATTCTCAGTTTTGCTTCTTTTTTTATTTGTCCCATTTTTGTTCTCTGTCACGAGACCACTGTAGGTATTTTAATAGCTCATTATTAATTTTTTTAGAAATAAAAAACTCACTATCAAAATCTTCTCCAACCCACATTACATTTCTTTCATACTCTTCATGGGTTGGATCTTTTAAAATCTCTAAAAATTCTTTATATCCATATGATCCTCCCACATCTTCAGGTGGACACGCTCTGAGTCCAGTGATGCATAAGAGGTCAGTATCGAAAATAGGACTAATAAAGTTACTATCGAGGAGGGTAACTTTGTGTTTCCATGAATCCCCAAAATCATAGAGATAGATAAATGATTCACCTGTTTTGTTAATCAACTCATCAAGGCGATATCTAAAACAATTAAGGCCTTCTATTTCTAATTCTGTATACTCTATATACTCAATATTTTTTATATTGAATTCATAAAGATGGCTATCAGTCCACCCCATAACTATTTGAATCACATCGTGCAATCTGTCGAGAGTAATAGTGGAGGGCACCATAAAGCACCTGAAAATTGTAGGTTCTATATCAATGAGCTCAATTTTCAAAAAGAAAAAATGCTTATTCATATTGTTTCTCCTTTTAAGGTATGAACTTAAAATCAGAAGGTTCTCTCTATCTTAGCACAAAATGAGGGTAAAAAATAGTTTTTGTAAAAGAGACTAATACTTTGGTGCATACAATTCTACAAACAGAGAACACAAGAATCAACAATATGTGAAAGTCTCTTTTTTTATCATACTGTTTATAGTAGTAGTTGTTATTTTCTATACAATGAAAATATGTTTATACGAATACTTCTACAAAGAGTCTCCTTAAAGAGATTTCGATATAAATAAGTACCTAATAGAAGGCTCTCTGTTCTTCTATACGTGTAACCTAAAGGACACCATATCATTAGGTGAGGATGTTGGTAGCCTGTACCAAAGCGATTTAGGTAAAGCACATCAGTAGTTTATGGTGCGGTCTAATGATTTTTGTGGTATCTTTGAACTCAGTTGAAATCTGAGATGAGAAACAATAGATTGATTATCCATTAATTTCACTAAGGAGTATTGCTATGTCCTATTCCCCACGATTAAGTTCTGGATTTACCTTTGCAAAAAACCGTAGTGTTTTTATATCTCCCCAGTCAGGAATGTGCTCATTTTGCACACAAGATTGCGAAGGTACCTGCGAGCTATCCCAGGCTGCTGTTTTAGGAGCGCAAACAGTATATCCTACAACAACAGGAAATAACCAGATTGCATCTGAAAAAGACTATCCCATTGATTTTTCTCACTTCAATATTAATGGCCGTGTATTTGGAGCTCAAGGAGTCAATGAGACGCACAGCGAAGCCACTATTTTTAATGTTTCTTTAGAACGAACCTACGGCTTCTATCACCCTATTAAGATGGCAATGCCTATTATCCTGCCTGCATTGATTAAGCTTAACTGGGAGGATTACTTTGCTGGTGCTGCTATGGCAGGAGTGAGTTGTGTAATTGGTGAAGATGCCAGAAACAATGACCCAAATCTGAAAATCACCAATGGAAAGGTTACCAATTTTCCCCTGCTAAAAAAGGCTCTTGATAGTTTTAATACATATGACAGGGGGTATGGGCAGATTGTACTGCAGTGTAATGTTGATGACGACCTCATGGGAATTCCTCAACTTGCCATAGAAAAATATGGGACAAAAGGCATTGAAATTAAATTTGGGCAAGGAGCAAAGGGGACCCAGCCAGCCAAACTGGTAAAGGATCTTGATTCGGCCCTTGTCAAACAACAGCACGGTAATCTAGTTTTCCCTGAGCCCAGTGATCCAACTATACAAAAAGCTTATCATGACGGAGTTTGTCCAAATTTTTACACGTATGGTAGACTTCCCATGTGGACAGAAGAGTCTTTAATGGCTCATATAACAATGTTGAGAGATATTGGTGCCCAAAATATATATTTCAAAATGGCGGGATATGACAGGGTAGATATTGAGCGTGTACTCACAATAGCCTGTGAGGCAAAAATTGACATGATCACATTTGATGGAGCTGGAGGGGGATCAGGATACAGCCCTTCAAAGATGATGAATGAGTGGTCCCTACCAACAGTTTGCCTAGAAGATGTTGTGGTGCGCATATGTGATCGATTAAAAACAATAGGATACTCGTTGCCATCTATCGTAATAACTGGTGGATTTGCAAGTGAAGATCAGGTGTTTAAAGGTCTTGCCTATGGAGATGGTCATGTAAAGGCAATAGGATTGTGTCGCTCTTCAATGGCTGCCACTATGAGTGGAAAAACAATAGGGGAGCAAATTAAGAGTGGAAATGTTCCACAACGATTCAAATCATATGGCTCAACGATTGAAGAAATATTTGGTGATCTCCCTGATTTACGTGCCATTTATGGTAAAAAGGCGAATCAATTTTCCACAGGGGCTATAGGTCTCTTTTCTTATCTCAATAAGATTGCATTTGGAGTAAAGCATTTTGCTGCACTAAACCGTAAATTCAACATTGATCTCCTCAATAAAAGTGACCTTATCCCCCTAACCTCTGAAGCAAGAAAATTGATGACAAATGAATGGTTTTTACCACAATAAGGAGGGAGAGTCACAAAAAACCCGCTTAGCTGAGTGTTAGTTCAGTAAACGGGTCGTTTGTTGTGTATTAGTGGAGGTGGGGGGAGTCGAACCCCCGTCCTAACGTGCCACCTAGTAGCCTCTACAAGCTTAGTCGTTGTTTTATTAATTCGAGAAAACTAAGGCCAGCGACCGACGTTGCTTTCTCTACACTAACTTAATTGTCCCTTCATACCATTAGCACTTATGAAGGTAAGCCCTTATTGTTACAAGCACTTAATAGTTAAGAGCGGCACTATTAAAGCTTGTACGATCTTACTGCTTACGCAGCGAGAGCGTATTCTGCGTCGTAAGAGACATTGTCTTCTTTCTTGGCAGTTAAATTGTTTGCTAGTTTTAGGAGTTGGCGCTCCGCTTGCAACTAATAGCATGATCTGCCGCCAGTCGAATCCAATACACCCCCTTTTTTAAAGGGGTCAAGTTAATAGTAATCATTATTCATAAACTAATCAATAGATAATTTAGCGATTATAGTTTTTCATTTCACGTCGAATATCACGTTTCATATCACGATCTTTTATGGTATTGCGTTTATCATGGTCTTGTTTACCACGACATACACTTACTCTCACCTTTACAAGATTTCCTTTTAAGTAGATTTGAGTAGGAACTAGGGTCATCCCTTTTTCATCTACTTTACGCTTCATTCTTTTAATCTCTTGCTTGTGGGCAAGTAAACGACGATCTCTTATAATTTCATGGTTTTCTATACTTGCATTCGAATATG
>CAYZUR010000122.1:0-5936 GCA_964481535.1 uncultured Spirochaetaceae bacterium
CTTCGTCAGCAGGATGGAAAGAAGTGGGCAGTTACTGCTCTTAAACAGATAGGATTTACTGTATTTGCAGCGGGGGATTCCTATAATGATTTGACTATGATAAAAGTAGCTGATAAAGGGGCATTATTTCGAGCTCCAGAGAAAATAATTGAAGAGGAGCCAAATCTTCCTCTAGCAACAACATATAATGAATTTATGACGATTATTGATAATTTTATTGGAAATATGTAAAAATAAAGCTTGACGTATCGACAAAACGCATCCATCTTTATTGTTACTGTTTGAAGTATATAAGCCGAGGTGGTACGTATGAGTCAAGAGTTCAATGAAGAGATGGAAGAACGTCTCGTTCAGTTGAGACAAGAAATTGTAGAAAGCATTGCTGCGGAAGATGATGATTTTCGTTCACTAGTTAACTCTATGGGCATCAAAGATGATGGTGATGTAGCGAGTGACGATATGATGGTGAAGAAGATGGAAGTTCTCAATCAAATTGCAGCAAATCGATTAAAGAGCGTAGATGCAGCGTTAGCACGACTTAAAAATCATCGCTATGGTGTGTGTTTGCAATGTGGTACTATCATCCCAGAGGAACGCCTCAGGGCAATCCCATATGCTGTAATGTGTGTTTCATGTAAAAGTGGAGAAGAGGGGACTAAAAGGCGCTCTTGGTAGCTACTACTATTGAAGGAAGGGATTGTAAGCAATTTCCTTCCCTATTCTAGTTGTTCCACCATGCCCTGGATACACAACGACTTCTTTTGGTAAAACAAGGAGTTGTGTGTGTATTGAATTGATTAGTTTTCTCATAGATCCACCTGGAAGGTCACTCCTTCCAACTGTAAAATTAAATAGAGTATCACCTGAAAAAAGGATTTTCTCTTTTTCACTATAAAAGCATACTCCTCCATCTGTGTGTCCTGGGGTGTGAAGTACTTTTAGGTCACATCCTTTTATCATCTCTCCATCTTTTAATAGGTGAGTTGGATGAGGAAACTCATCTTCTATTCCTATAACAATCTCTAAGAGAGTAGGGTCTACTTCTTGTAAAAATGTGTGAAGACTTTTTAATCCACCCGTTCCAATATAATGGGCATCATCTGAATGGATACTAATCTCTACATTGGGTTGTAGTTGGGTGAGGATTTTAATTCCTAGAATATGATCAAAATGTCCATGAGTAAGCAATATTCCCATTAGATTCAATTCATCTTTTAAAATAATATCTTTTATAAATGGAGAGTGGTCACCTGGGTCGATGACCCATACATTTTTATCATCTTTATAGAGGTAACAATTGGTCCTTAAGGGACCAATTGCATAGGATTCAACAGTCAATTTCTATTCCTTGTTTGAATAACTTACAGCGGCTACACGTCCTCTGATTTCAACACCGTTGAGGACTTCAATTGCTTTTTCAGCTTTATCAGCATCAAGAGTAACAAATGAGTATTTATCGTGTACTCGAATTGAATAGATAGCTTCTTTTGTTATTTCAAGTTTATCAATAAGGACTTGAGATAATTCTTTTGCGTAAAGGCGTCTCATTTTACCAATATTAATATAAATTGTTCTGGCACCTTCAGGAATTTCTCTTGCTTTAACAGGAGCTTTTGCTACTTTAGGGGTAATAGGTTTTTTAGCTAGCGGGGCTCTCTTTTTATCGGAAGAAGTTGAACTACTTTTCTTAGTTGAATTGAGTTGTAAATATTCTCTTAATAAAAAGGCTGTTACATTTGCTCTTTGTATGAATGATACATTCTTTCTAAAAGCTTTTTTGAGAGCTTCAAGCTCTTCTGGTTGTGAATCTACTTTCACCTTAGCTGCGAGGAGCTGAAGTTTTCCAGCAGTTACGTCTTCTTGTGTTGGTGAGAGTTTAGTCTCTTGGTCCATGAGTAATGTCTCCTTAGATGTGGTAATTTTTTGAGCCTCACTAGCCTTAAGAATTGAAACAATACGATGGGTTTCTCTTTCCCACATGAATAATTGCTTCACTAAGTTAGTCAATTCCAATACAGTGACTCCAATTGGGACTACTGTTATTGCTGCATTACCTGCATCTTCTTGTAATTGTATGATATCGTTACTGGTAATTATTTTGTATGGTAACGATAATTTAGCTTTAAAGAGGCGTGTGTTTAAAGCATTCTTTGGTACAGACTGGCCTAGGACAACATAGAAAAAATCTCCACTAAGTGTATAAAGGATATCCTCAATAACTTTTGCACTTAAAGAAGAACTAATAATATTCGTAATGGGATACCTGCTTCTGTACCAGGACGAGAGAGAGATAATAGAGATTTCATCACAGAGGTCACTACTATCTCGTTGTAGGTCGCTTAGGGAATGACAAAAATATTCAATATTAGTTGTTTTCCCTACTTTGGTGAAAATGAATCGACAATCATCAAAAAAGAGCTGTTTTCGCACAGTAAGCTGTTCAATTGGTTCATCTTCACTTTGAATGAATGAATGGAGGACAAGAACTTCATTAGTATTCAATAAATCAATATTACCTCTTCTCAGGTGATCTATTGCTCGTATTGGTGTTGTAATGAGTACTCTAGATTGCTTGTGCAGTGCGCTAAGGTTTTCCTTTGGTGTATTTTCTTCACTCAAATAAATCCCAGAAAAAAGAGTTGAATATTCACTATTACTCTTAATCATCTCTAAGAGGTCTTGATCTACCAAATACATGAGTGTGGGAGAGGATATGGAACCTTTTTTTTGTTCCTTAGCAAGGGTTGCCGCACGGTATAAAGATGCTTGTAATGCATATTCGCCACTTTCAATACATACATTGTGTTTTGGCGTGAGGGTAGCCATCTTTTCTAGTGCTTTTTTTAGTGGAGAAGGAATAGATGCTGTGTTCATTCCACCTCCAAGGAGAATTGATTCATGCGATGCTCTTTTTTTATACTTCTTATTAAGAATATACATCCAAGCTACCTTTGTCAAGAAACCTCCTGTGTGGTATTATATCTAAATGAAGAGGAATAAGGAGATCGCATGGGTCGACAAATGAGTCAAATTGAAGAAGTCGCACGAGAGATTGCTCATGTTTCTTCTGCACTACAAGATTTATATGCCTCTTTAGGTGAATATGCTCTCCAACATACTCAAACAGCTATTACTCAAGAGACACAGACTCTATATGAGAAATTTATTACTCTTGTCGAACAAAGCGATGCACTACAAACTCGTATTACTACTCTCAAAGACCTCCATACCTCGATACTCGATGGAAATAACCGAGTGAAAGAGATTGAAAAAGAGAAAAAAACTCTAATAAACCAGAGAACCCTTATTTTTAGCAAAATTGGAGCAATAATATGGGAAGAGTATAGCTCTAAAGTATTACATGAAACCATCTCTAAAGAAATTCCAGAACTCAAGTATCTCCATAGTGAATATTCTCAATTAGCGAAAACTCGTTCTGCTGCAAAAGAAAAAGCACATTCTGCCCATTGGTTCACAAAATTACCTTCCCTCTTACATGAGAAGATCAAGAAAGGACAAATCAATAAGCTACAAAAACATAATAATGTAGCATTTGTTGAATACGGGAGTATTATAGCTTCTGCCTCTCTTATTCCTTTACTCGTGAGTGAAAATGCAAAGGCGATTGAAAGAGAGTATGAAAAAGCTACATCATTAATAGCAAAGAAAGATGAAGAGATTTTAATGGTGAGAGACCAAATGGTACTTAGTCGCAATAAACTTGAACAAGAGGGGATAGGAGGGTCTTTAGCAAGAAAGATAGGAGAGTTGGAAAGTGGTCAAAAGGACTCTGCTAAACAAAGGAAATTATCTGCTGTAATGTATGGAAAGAGCGTTACAACTGTAATGGGCTCTCAAAACGATAATATATTCCCCCCTGAAATGGTGGAGTGCTTTGGTCAGATTATCGATTATCAGAACTTAAAAACAGAACTCCTAAGGACTACAAAAAAACTTAATATTGAACAAAAGATTGAAGAATTAGTTATCCTCTTAAAACAAGATGAAGATCATATCCTTCATGTAGAAGGTCAAATTGGACAACTTAACCAACAAATTAAAGAAATAAAGAAAACAATGGCGACTAAAAAAGAGCACATAGGAGCACTACAACAGCAACTCATAAAAGTATTACCAGATGAAGGTAATCATGGATGACAGAAGTGAGAAGGCAAACAAGATTGCTCATCAGATGATCAAAAGAGAAAAATCTTATCTCAATGATATTCCCACTAGAGAACAAGCACGCCTCATCATTGAAAAAAGAAAAGCATTAGAAAAACAGCAACAAGAGACTACAAGCCGAGTTGTTACCACATCTATCCACACTGACACCAATACTTCGTCTCCCACTACAAAAAAGTCCGCCACTAAAAGAAAAGCATCAACAACAAATAAAAAAGCACCAACTACGACAACAAAGAAGGCGTCTTCTATTAAGAAAGAGACACCCTCAAAGAAACCCTCAGCTAATAAGAAAAAGAGTACACCGAGTCATACAAAAAGTGTGAGAAAGAGTCACCTCGGTGCAAAGAAGAAAAAGAGTAAAAAGAAAAAGAGCTTTTTTACTAAAAAGCATATCATTATGCTCATCTCTATTATTCTTTTTACTACGATAACAAGCATAGTAGGAATTTCTTTGTTAAAGGTGAGACAGCAAAATATGGTATATGAGAATTCCCAGTTTGTTACACTAACAATAGTAGATGGGATGAATGCTTCTCAAATTGCTTCCCTGTTAGAACAACATAATATCATTGATGATCAACGAAGGTTTGTTGATTATATAAAAGATAAGGGAAGTGAAAAGAAATTACTCGCGGGCATATACAATTTCACTCATCATAGTGACTATGAAGATGTGCACACTATTTTGACAGAAAAATCTCTTTCTCTTACCTCTACCATTACTATCTACAAAGGTTCTGTTGTGAAGGAAATTGATAATCAACTCAGTCGCTTGCAGTTGATACAAAGTGGTGAATTCCATGCATCTCTTGAAAAAGAGAGAGCCAAACGAAATTTAGCATTTACTGAAGGGTGGGTGCTAAGTGGTCAATATGAAGTTGAAAGAGGAGATGATGTAGCTTCCTCTCTTGCGCCTGTTGTTATTGATAGATTATATGAAGTGCTAAAAGTAGAGATGGAAACAGTGGGAGAACTCTCTTATAGCTTAAATGATACTATTATTATTGCATCAATGATCCAACGAGAGACTCAAGATATAGGGCAAATGCCTCTCATAGCTGGGGTAATCTACAACCGATTAGAGCGTAATGAACCCCTAGGAATTGATGCAACAACTCGCTATGCCCTTAATGCATGGGACAGAGAACTCGTAAAGAAAGATTTTGCATCTTCTGGAGAGTATGATACAAGACGAAGAGTAGGGCTTCCTCCAACAGGGATAGGATCAGTAGGAATTGATGCAATAAAAGCAGCAATACACCCAAAAAAACATAATTACTTCTACTATTTTCATGATAAAGAAGGAGAACTTCACCTTTCATTTACGTATCAAGAGCACGTAGAGAAATATAATGCACTCTAAAAAGAATTGGTTATTCGCTTCTCTATATTGTGTTTTTCTTTTTCATATAGTAAGGTAACTTCTAGATTTTACTATTCTCCCTTGCCGGCGTGGTGAAATTGGTAGACACGATAGACTCAAAATCTATTGTCCGTAAGGATGTGCCGGTTCGAGTCCGGCCGCCGGTAATAATTAAGAAGTCCATCAGATTTATTCTGGTGGGTTTTTTATTGTCATTTACAATTTTCTCACCCTTCTTTGTTGTAGTAATTCTGGATCCCTGTGGTCATGATAGTGTTTTGCAGAGTTTGTTTTCCTATAGTAGTTAAGCCTTTATGAAACTAGAGAAGTATAACTCAAACTTCGCATACCTCAGCAACTAGGATGAATCGCCCTATATTTAGGG
>CAYZUR010000123.1:0-5927 GCA_964481535.1 uncultured Spirochaetaceae bacterium
AATGGATGTAAAACGGTTACAACTCTGGGACAAAAGGCATGCAACAATGCTCTCAAATGATCTTATCAAAGCGGTTATTGAAGATGGCGGTGGGATGGTAAGAGAATTGAGTAACACAAATAAATTTGGTGGTAGAGTAAATGCACATCCTCTTTTTTATTTTTTAGGGAAAGAAGAAAATGTTCTTGATGATTCAAATCATGATTTTTATCATGATGCTGAGCTTCTTTATACCTTGGGTGGGAACTTTTTCTGTTTTCCTAACTTTGGTCCTCCTCATACATATAAGAATATTGCACTCCCGGCTCATGGTTTTACTTCTGCAGGATTATGGAATGTTGTGAAATATGGAACCGATGGAGAGACAGGAGCTACATGGCTTTTAAGTACACTCCTTGGTGGAGGAGAAAATCCATTTATAGCACATAAAATAGAGATGCTTCTTCCAAATCATCCAGTTCTCTATAGTAGTGTTACCATAGATAATCCACATGATACCCCTCTCATTGCAAATGCTGCATGGCACAATACAGCTGGTTCTCCTTTCTTAGAATCAGGATGTATCATTAATACATCAGCAAAAGAATTTATTACTGTAGAAAAAGGGTCTGAATTTGATTCAACAGGACGCCTTGCTATGGGAGCTACTTTTGATGATCTAACAAAAGCACCCCTCCGTAGTGGTGGCACCTGTGATATAGAAGTTGTTCCTGGAATGATAGGATTTACCGATTTTGTGAGTGGGAAAGTGCCGCTAGATGCCAAACTTGGATGGTCTAGTGTTATTAACCCAGTTCAGCAAATGGTTTATTTTACCTTTTTCCCAGGACCTGCTGCAGTGCAAGAAGAGGAAATTCCTCTTACCTTTAATAATCTATGGATGCAATATGGGGGAAGAAAATTTACTCCTTGGGCTTTATATGAAGGTGGAACAGATCATACGTTCTGCTTAGGAGTTGAAAACTCAATAGGGTACTATGCCTCTGGATTAGCAGAATCTGTAAAAAACAAAGAACTCTTAGGAGCTTCTAGTACTGTTACTATTAATCCCCACTCCCGTAAGGTACAACGATATGCCACAGCTTTCACTGATTATGAGCAGGCTAAAATGGGCTCTGGAATTCAATCGGTTGAACAAGTTGTTGAAGGGATCGTGTTAAAGAGAGGAAAATACTGGGCCTTTATTGAGAGTGATTCAACGTTCCACTTCCTTAAAGAACTTGAGAAAAAAGTTTTAAGCTAAAACAAGACCTTAATAGATACCATTATTAGAAGGGAGCATTCCCTTCTATAATGTTAGTTGTTCTCTCTTTTACCTTTACATTATTAATCGTTTGTCGAAATAGATTCTTTCCTCTTGTATCGAGAAAGTCGATAGTTACATTATATTCTCCTGTAGCGAGGGTAATGCCATTAACCCATGCTGTGGAGGGGAGAAAGTGGGAAGATCTCACATCAGCTTGTTCTGAAGCATAACTTGCAATTTTAAAAATACTACTCAAAAGAAGTTCGATCATACTTGGCTCACTTTCATTATTGTTTATAGCAACATCATATGCCGCAACTCCAATAGCTTTAGCAGTAGCTCTCAGGATTGATTTGAGTTTTGCTAAAGAAGAGGTTGTTTTGAAGGTCTCAATTGCAATAGAGCTCATGCTCTCTATTTTCTCTAAAGGTATTGGTTTTCCTTTATCAATAGAGAAAACAACGCTATTAACAAGGGACGGAGTTTCTACTAATACTGGATATGCAATCTTTAGATAATTTCCGTCAGAAATATATGCTGTTTCTGTTTGTTCTCTTTTTTGAGGAGCTACCCCACTAAAAGCGACTATGTGTAATCGGGCCTTCCCTTCTGGTATATCTTTTGCCTCTTCTTGCAAAGATGAGGGGGGGGCAAATGGATAGAGATGGGGTTGAGTGGTGAAAGCTCTTGTAATTTGTCCTAGAGAGTAGATGAATGTATTTTCTTCACCCATTGACGCTGCAACAATCATACTTAGGTAAGAAGCTAAAGCAGAAGAAGAGAAAGAGGATGAGTAGGTTTCTGTCGTAAAAGATTCAACTCCTTTTGATGCAGCACCTTTTTCTATCTTTTTTATTTGTTCCTCAAATCGTTGTTTTAATAGAGATTGTTTTTCAATGGAGCGGTTGAGTTCAACAAGAGCAGATTCTTGTTCTCCTAGATGGAGGTAGTTAAGAGCCTTAAAGATATTAATATAGATATCTTCATATGCCTCTCCCGAGTATTCTTTCGTGTTGTCATTTACAATATAGGAGGCAATATTAGCACTGATACTTGTTGTGTATGCCTCTTGTATTTCTCTTTCTGAATGAGAAAGAAGGGAGTTTGAGAGAGAATACTCACCATCATGATGCAACAATAGCCCTGCATCTAAGTTCATAATAATAGGGCCTTGTTTTTTAATGATAGCATCTTTCTTGTTTAGGAGGCTTTCATATGCCCCTGAATAGTTCCCTTGACGGTATTTATATTGAGAATCTGAGATATCTATAGTTGAGGAACACCCTATTACAGATAGAATGAAACATAAGGTGATCAGAAACAGTATTTTTTTCATATTTTTTTTGACTCTTATCTGTAGGATTATACTAAATTACCTAAAAAAATTGTACCATTGTTAATTTACTGATGCAACAGTGAATCTAAATTAATGTATGTATTATGTCTAAAAATCCCTATCTACTTGATGACTTTTTTATTATTAATATTTCACCTATACACGGAGCCACATTCACATAGCTTTGAAAATAAGGAGAGTAATAATAAAAAGTCTTATAGTAATAAAAAGCAATATCCAAAAGGATAGTATGGTTCTCTTAGGTAAAATGTTGCCCTTCTTATTTTTTTAATACCAAATGAGTCTTCTTAGCAGTAAAAATAGATAACGATTTTTCTTGAACAGAAAACTCAAAGGATGAGTGCATCGTTGGTAGAAAAATTGTATATGGTAGGAGATAAAATATTTCATTCTTTTGCATCTCTCCTATTTAGGGAGATATTTTTTACATTAAAAAATGAAAATATTTATATTAGAAGGTACCATACTCAACAATTCTATTGTATCATACTTAATAGATTCACAATCTAAAGGAAGAATCTTTATGAAAAAAACCGCAATGCTACAATTATTCATTGTCATACTTCTATTATTTACCATTTCTTGTCAAACAGGAGTCTCTGTAGATAGACTCACATCAGATGCTGATATTGATTTAAGTGGAAACTGGAATGATACAGATATTCGAATTGTTGCCCAATCACTCGTTGAAGATAGCCTAAGGGCTTCTTGGATTGATCAGTTTAGAATGAAAAATATGAAAAACCCTGTAGTCATTGTAGGCTCCTTCTTAAATAGAAGCAGTGAACATATTGACACCTCAATTATTACAAAGCGTTATGAGATGGAACTCATTAATTCTGGCAAGATTGATATGGTTGCTGATGTAGCTTTTAGAGCAACAGTGCGAGATGAAAGAGAAGAACAACAGTACTTTGCTAGTGAATCGACAGCTAAAGCCTTAGGGAAAGAAGTCGGGGCTGATTTCCTCTTACAAGGTTCAGTAAGAACAAACCTTGATCAAGTGAGTGGAAAATCAGTGAGAACCTACTATGTATCAGCTGAACTTATCGACATTGAAACGAATAAGAAAGTATGGGTTGGCGAAGAGACTATTAAAAAAATGGTAAAAAAAAGTAAATTTAAGTTTTAATTGAAGGTAGTATTACGTATGAAGAACTCTGCAATGAAGCCTATTACTCTACTACTCACTATTGTTGTGCTCCTTAGTGGTTGTGCATCTATGTCAAAGGATTCAACTCCTTCTTGGCTCGATAATCTATATGACGCAAAATATAAAGAGGATACGTACCTTTGTGCTGTGGGGAGTGGATCTTCAAGAGAAAAGGCTGTTGATGCAGCTCTCTCATCCCTCTCTCAAGTGTTTAACTCACAGGTTAGGTCGATTACTTCTGTACTCTCTCTTTCAACTGCCCAAGAAGATATGGCAGGAGAGGTGAAGTTTACAGAAGCATCTGAGATGTTTGAACAATCCTCAATCACAAGTACCACTGAGAAGATAGTGGGTGCCCAGGTGGTGAACACCTATATAGATTCAAATAAGAGAGTCTATGTAAGAGTTGCATTAGATAGGAAAAAAAGTGCTGAAATCTATCAAAAAGAAATATTTGATTTAGATAGATCTATTATGGATGTAAAGAAGAAAATGATTTCATCGGATGATCCTCTTACCCAATTTTTTACCCTTTCTCAGGCTGTTGGATATGCTACAAAACAACAACGATTATATGACCAAATACAAGTGCTTCTTAAGAAAAGTCAAAACTCTAATCTCATGATCTTAACGCGTGAGTTAAACCTGATTGCCTCCACTGTCAATATCGCTATTAGAGTTGATTCGTCAATGGGAAAAGAGGTGTTAACAGCTGCCTTTAGTAAAACATTAGTAGATTTAGGATTTAAGGTAGTACAAGATGAAAAAGATTCAACTGCTACTCTTATTGTGGGCTATGAGTCTACTCCAATTACTTTAGAAAATAGTCCATATAAATATGAACGCTATGCAATGTCAGCGACACTCCTTAGTGGCTCTACTACCCTCTATTCATATCAAAAGAATGAACGGGAAGCTGCTATGAGTGAAGTAGAAGCTAGAGAGAAAGCACTAATCAGTGCAAGCACTAATGGTGTGAATGAATTTTTTATCCTCCTAGAAGAAACTCTAGGGGTTACTAAATAATATTACTTATATTTTGGAGGTCTTTATGAAAAAGTTATCAATCGTTCTTATTTCTCTTCTATTGTTGTTCTCATTTGTTGGATGTGCAACTACTAAAAGCGCAGCACCTGAAGAGAAAGTGGTCGCAAAAGTGATTCTTGGTGCAGGTGGTATTCCTCAACCAGATTGGGTGTATAAAACAGTGAGTGCTCAAGATGTCCACTACGAATCTGGATATGGAAAGATGAGCAACAAACAAAACTCTATCAAAAGAGCAACTGTGGAAGCTAAGAACAAGATTGCTGCATGGGTAAGTACTTCAGTAAAAGAAATAGTAATTACGTATGTAAATGATGCTGGTAGTGGTGATAACCGCCAAGCAATTGATGCGATGGAATCAATTAGCCAACAAGTTGCTGAAGCAACTCTTTCTGGTGTAAGCGTAAGCGAAATGTGGGAAGATAGTGATGGTGGAATATGGGTTCTTTGTTCAATTCCTTTAGAAAATGTACAAAAGAGTTTCGAACCAGCTGCAGATGCTGTTGCAGAAGCTTTTGTTGAAAGTGATGCCGCAGAAGCTGCAAACGCTAAGATGAAAGATGCTTTTGCTAACCTTCTTAAAGGTTCAGATCTTTAAACTATGAAAAAGGGATGGATTATTATCCTCTTAATCACTATTTCTCTCATTGGGTGTGTTAATACACACAATATGGATCAAATAGGTGAGAAAGGGGACTCTCTTTCATTAATAAATCTCTCTCCATATCGAGCGAATGTATATGTTGGACTTTCTGGTCCTTATTCAACAAATGAGAAGATGGTAGAGGCAGCTCTACTTAGTTGTGCTAAGAGCATCCTTTTAGAGGATGCCTTAGCTCTCGATAATACATTGGTAATGCAGGTAAATTCAAAAGAAGGGCTTACTTCTTTTGCTCAAAAAGAAACAGCCTATTATGATGATAAGAGCCTTGCAGAGGTGATTAATGATCTTACCGTGTTATCTATTATTTTTGATACAGAAGCTGGAGCTATTGTAAAAGCTGAGTATAGTGGGAGAAAAGCTACTAAACGACCCTACATTCCTTTGCAAGATACCATGGGAAAGCCTACGTGGTTGACCAGCTATCAAAAGGTAGATGGATACCGATTCGGAATTGGAAGTAGTG
>CAYZUR010000124.1:0-5827 GCA_964481535.1 uncultured Spirochaetaceae bacterium
GCTAGAAAACACAGCATCTATTCCACGTCCTATGCCTCTTCGTTTCAGTCGATTTCTGACTTGTTTTGCCAGCATACACGTATGAGTATCCATTAAATCAGTTATTTTTATATTTTTTGATTCTTTTTTTAGGGCAGCCCCCATAGAACTTATACATCTAATATTATGAGTATAGGCATATTCTAATAAAGCAACTTTAGGGTTAAGAGAATCTATTGCATCAATGAGGATATCGAACGGGGCTGTGAATATTTGATTAAAAGTCTCTTCATGTGCAAAAAGGGGGAGAGTTTCTACTTCACATTCGCTGTTTATATCGAGGATCCTTGATTTCGCGACATCTACTTTTAATAGTCCTACAGTCGAGTTAAGGGCCAGAATTTGTCTGTTGATGTTTGTAACACTAATAGTGTCAAAGTCTACGAGAGTGAACTTTTTAACCCCACTACGACATAGGGACTCGAGGGCAAAGGAGCCAACAGCACCCAGACCTATAATGCATACGTGAGATTGTTGGAGTTTAGACAAATGATTGTCACCTAATAATCGGGTGACTCTGGAAAACTGAGGATAGCTCATGCATCTTCTCCACTAACGTATTGTGTTCAATATCTTTTTCTCTTTCATACCACCTGTAGTGGTTTTTGATAAGCTTTTTATATTGAATTTCATTATTTCCAGTATAATCAGTTTCAAGGAGGATGGGAATATTTAGCTCATCCATTCTTTTACTTAAATTCATCTCTTTTTGCCACACTCTAGGTCCTAAAGAAACATATACCCCTTTCTTATATAGTTGATGTGCTGTTTCAACACTTCCTGTGAAGTGATGAATAATCATCGTAACACGATCCTTTCCTACTTTGAAGATATCATCCATTAATTCAAGAGAAGAGGTGATATGAAATACAATGGGCCTAGAATAAGAAATGGCTATCTTAGTGAGTGAATAGACTACTTCAAGTTGTTTCTCTAGACTAAGAATATGAGAAAAGTGAGTGTCGATACCAACTTCTCCTATATATCCTAAAGAATCTTGTATAAGATGCTTTTCAATAATAGACTCTATGGTTGGCTCTTCTTCTTCATACAAATACCCATACCCATGATAATGATGATTCTCCCCTTCATATAAAGCATATTCAGATACCCTACTTGTTGCATACCAGTAAGTAAAGGAAGGATTAGTGGGAAAGGGGAGGTGTATGTGACGATGAAAATCTATCATATAAGGAAACTCCTATATTCAAATTTTAAGAGCTGGGTATATAATATCATATATACACCTACATGCGTAAATTTAGTAAAAGCAATAGAAAAGTTCTTCTTCAGTTTCCTTTTTACCCTTTTTCTTTCTCTCTCTCTTTGATACACTAACACCCTTTAAAGGAGTAAGTATATGCCAATTTTTATTCAAAACTTTTCGCTTTCTCATCTTGTGAAAGATGGTCAACTTGATTCAGATATCTTGATGGATTTATATAAAAATTCAGCGTGGCGCCATGCTCATGGAGCTATGTATATGGTCAATGAAGGTGATAACAAACTACAATTTATCTTTAGAGCAATTAAAGATGGAGAAGATATTCGTATTTTAGGTTCTGATACCCACTATAAAGGAAATTGTGTATGGAATGCAGTTCCTTTCTTTAATACCACTCATAAAGATTCGGATGTATTATCAGCAACTGTCGCTATTACAAATAATGATCAAAGTGCAGTATGTGTAGCCCACCTTATGAATGCAGCAGTTCTTCCAGAACTCGAACAGGGTGCAGCTCTTGAAATGCAAGTAGTAGGATTTCCTCTGTTAATAGAAAGTTATGAAAATAGGGAAATGTTTGAAAAAACATACACAAATGAAGATGAGGATTCTCCTTGGCCGTTGTTAGTAAGTGATCAAAAGATTCTTCCTCTTAACTTTATGCTAGCTCACGACCCTGATATCAGTGAAGAGAAGAGAAGCAAACAAGAGAATACTGATGTTATTCTTTTAGCTTCAACTGTCCTAAGTATCGAAAAAAAAGATGGGATGAAAGAAGGAACTTCTTTCAATGTAGCAACTGTGCTGTGCGAGTTTGGTCATCTTGAACTCATCTACACTGATGCAATGGTAACAGGTGAATTAAAGAAGGGCTCATATATTGTGTGTAGTGCTATTATTAGTGCTGATGTAGCACTTGGAGAATATGAGAATTGGGTTGAATAAAAACCACTACTCAATAATTACTACGTGTTTTAGCTACCTAAAAATGATACCTCCCGAAATGGGAGGTATCAAAATATGGTGGTAGTGAAGTATTAAAATCGTTTTGTATACGAATGACAATAAGGAGTTGATCCTTTTTGCTCATAGTAGTCTTGATGGTAATCTTCAGCGTCATAGAATACTTTTTTAGGTCTAACCTGTGTTGCAATATTATATCCTTTGTTTTCAAGGATAGTTAAAAGTTCTATCGTTGTGTCATACTCATTTTTGCTGCCATAGAAAATAGCAGATAAATACTGGTTACCAATATCTGGTCCTTGTCCATTTGCCTGGGTAGGGTCATGGATTTCTAAGAAATACTTCGTTAAATCTTCATATGAGATTGTGAGTGGATTGTAAAGAACTTCAACTGCTTCTAAATGTCCACTTCCATGGGATAGTACTTGCTGATAGGTAGGATTTTCAAGCGTGCCACCACTGTATCCACTTTTTACATCATACACCCCTTCCAAACTTTCCATGAGGTACTCAACTCCCCAAAAACATCCACCTGCATAAACAGCTTTTGCCACAGGGGCTCCACTAGTAAATTCCATGCTAATTGAATTAACACAATGGCGCGTATTTTTGTCTGTTAATCCTTCATTTAAGAATACATGACCTAGGTGTCCATCACATGTAGCACATACTATTTCAGTACGCATTCCATCTGGATCTGCAAGGCGCGTCACAGCACCTGGGATTTCATCATCAAAACTTGGCCACCCACAATTAGAGTGAAATTTATCATCACTCACATATAAGGGGGCTCCACATTGACGACAATAATAGGTGCCAACTTCTTCGTTATCAGTATATTCACCAACAAACGCTCTTTCAGTACCTTTTTGTAATAACACATATGCTTCTTTTTGATTCAATAAGTTTTTTAACTCATCATCTAATGGGATAAAAGGGTATTTCTTTTCAAGTGACTCATTCATGGTAACCTCTCTAACATTCTCTACTTCTTGTGTCTCTTTTTTTCCGAAACCGAAGATGAGAGAAACTGAACATAATAATAAAAACATAAGTAATAATTTCTGGTGTGAACTGTTCATAAAAATCCTTTTTTTGGGACAACAGATATCCCACATCATCACTTACCACCATTTCCATTATTATTAACATAAGCAAACTTTTATAAAACGGCTAGATGAAGAAAACTCTTTACGATAATCAGATGTATATTATAATAGAATGTAAGAGGGTAAATGTATGAATAACATGTTCTATCATATCTACTGCCGAGTATTTCAAAAGGCTCTTCTTGTTGCCAGCCCCTTTATGCCTTATAAAAAGCAACGACTGATCACAGGAGAAAAGTCAATTCTTTCTCTCCCATCTATTCTTAAAGAGGAAGGAAGACAAAAGATTTGCATTATTAGTGATAGTCATGTTATTGCTTTAGATATAGTAAAAGAGTTATTAGATACGTTAAAGGAGAAGCAGATTTCTTTTGTAATATTTGATAAAGTTCCACCGAACCCAACAGTAGAAGCAATACAAATGGCAAAAGAATTCTTTATGAAGAGTGAAAGTGACACATTAGTTGCAATAGGGGGAGGGTCGAGCATTGATACAGCAAAAGCTGTGGGTGCTTTAGTGAGTTATCCTACAAAGAGCCTTCATCAAATGAAAGGACTATTAAAGGTTCTAAGGGCTATCCCATTTCTTATTGCAATTCCTTCTACTGCAGGAACAGGGAGTGAAGCAACAGTCGCTGCAGTGGTGACGGATCCTCAAAATAAAGAAAAGTATGCAATAAATTCTTTTCCCCTTATCCCTAAAGTTGCTATTCTAGATCCTCTTTTGACTATTACTCTTCCTCCACATCTTACAAGTACAACAGCTATGGATGCTCTTACCCATGCAATTGAAGCATATATTGGCAAGAGTACTAATGCATATTCAAGAAAAGCAAGTATTGATGCAACAACTATCATCTTTAAAGAAATAGAAACAGTCTTTAGAGATCCCACTAACATACTATCTCGTCAACACATGCTTACAGCATCGTACAGGGGAGGGGAGGCTTTTACTCGTAGTTATGTAGGAAATGTACATGCTCTTTCTCACCCCCTTAGTGCAAATTATCATATTCCTCATGGCCTTGCTAATGCGGTCACGCTCCCCCATGTTCTCACCTACTATGGCAAGGGCGCACATAAGAGATTAGCTTCTTTAGCAAGACAATCATATGTAGTAGAAAATGGTAAAAGTGATGAAGAAACAGCCCTTATCTTTATTGAAAAGATAAAAGAGTTGAACCGAAAATTAGATATACCTGATTTTTTCAATGAAATACAAGAAAAAGACCTCAAAAGCATGATCCATCATGCACTTAAGGAGGCAAATCCTCTCTATCCAGTACCTGTTATTTTTGATGAAGAAGATTGTAAGAACGTGTATCACTTGATGATGAAGAAGGATTCAATAAAGAGTTCATAAAGAGTACTAGATACTTCAAATCTAACTCTTAATAGCAGCCCATTAAAAAACCTACTCATGTATGAGGTGAGATTTTTCAAACTTTATGCATATGTGTTAAATGTTTTTTAGATCTGTATTGTAGGTATGATGAAAAAAAGAGGGACAAGTGAATTTCACCTGCCCCATCTATAAAGAGATTAATATACTTTAGCCAAGTATGAGTTTTATTGTGAGAAGAACTGCAATAACAACCATTGTTACGCTAATTTCTTTTCCTTTCTTGGTAAAGAGTTTTAATAAGATCCAGCTTAATGCACCATACATAATACCATTAGCGATAGAATATGTGGTTACCATAAATAGGATAGTTAAGAATGCAGGAACAGCTTCTGTAGTTTCATCAAAGTCTATGTCTTTAACAGGAGAGATCATGAACAATCCAACTAAGATAAGAGCTGGAGAAGTGGCTGCAGCTGGAATAGAAATAAATAGAGGAGCTAAGAAGAGAGAAAGGAGAAACAATACTGCTACAGTCAAACTTGTTAATCCAGTTCTACCACCTTCGCTTACACCAGCAGAAGATTCAACATATGTGGTAACTGTAGAAGTACCTAGCATAGCACCTAATGTTGTACCAATAGCATCAGCAAATAACGCTTCTTTACATTTTGGAATAGAGCCATCAGCATTTAGAATGTCTGCTTTGGTAGCACATCCAATTAATGTTCCGACTGTGTCAAACATATCGACAAAGAGGAAGGTGAATACGATGATTACCATGTCAATTGTAAAGACAGAAGAGAAGTCAAACTGTAAGAATGTAGGAGCTAATGAAGGAGGAAGGTATGAGCCACCACCATATGAAGTAACACCAAACGGAATACCAACAACGGTTGTTAAGATAATACCAATTAAGAGGGCTCCTCTTACTTTGTAGGCAACAAGAACACTCGTAATTACAAGACCAATTAAGGCAACTATTGCAGCACCACTTTTTACATTTCCTAGTGTTACGAGAGTTGCACCATCACCGACAACGATACCAGAATTCTGAAGACCGATAAAAGCAATAAACAATCCGATACCAACACTTATGGCTCTTTTCATATTCATTGGAATTGAATTAACAGGTTCTGGAGGAATAGA
>CAYZUR010000125.1:0-5783 GCA_964481535.1 uncultured Spirochaetaceae bacterium
GGTTATGGCTTATTCCTGCATGTGCTAATAGCGTTCCGGCTGAAAGGATTCCTTGCCCTCCAAACCCTGTTATAGCAATAGCAACTTCTGATTCCAATATTATAGGATTAAACTCCTCCCTCTTTTGTGCTGGAGCTACAAGAGTAATAAGGGAAGCATCATCTAAAAGGGGGAAGGCAGATCCTTTATAAGGAACTCTCTCTTTTCGTTTATCAACAAGCACTTTTAGTGGGTAGGTTTCTTTCATAACTGTGTCGATATAATCTCTTGAATCTGTTGAACTCATTTTCCAGTTGGTAGGACATGGCGAAAGAATTTCAATGAAGGAAAAGCCAAGTTTATCTACTTGGTTCTTTAATCCAATTTCGATTGCTTTTTTTGTAGCAAGTAGATCTTTAGTACTTGATACAGCACAACGCTGCACATAGACAGGGGCAGATAGCGACGCAATTACTTCAGCCATTTGCAGGGGATTTCCATCTCTCTCTTGATCTCTTCCAAATGGGGTTGTAAGAGTTTTCTCATCAAGTAATGTGGTAGGAGCCATTTGCCCCCCTGTCATCCCATAGGTCGCATTATTAATGAAAAATACCGTAATTTGCTCATTTCTATTGGCACTATGAATAATTTCAGTCATTCCAATACCAGCTAAATCTCCATCCCCCTGGTAACTTATTACAATAGCATCCTCTAAGGATCTTTTCACACCGGTAGCAACAGCTGGGGCTCTTCCATGAGAACATTGAATATTCCCTGTATCATAATAGTAGTAACTAAATACAGAACATCCAACAGGAGAGAGAAAGATGACTCTATCTTGAATCCCTAAGTCTTCTATTGCCTTCGCTATCATCTTTTGGATAGTTCCATGACCACACCCTGGACAGTAGTGTGTATTGGTTTGATCTCCATCCTTTCTTTTATATTCATTATATATAACGTTACTTGTCTCTATTGCTGGTATATATTGTTCCATTATCTACATACTCCTATCTTGCTCTAAGGCAAGGTATTCTTCTTGTACAGCCTCAACAACATCCCCTACTGTGGGCACTATTCCACCCATTCTCAGAAATGGAATAATCTTCGTAAGGTTTTTTGCACTCAATATGACGTCTTCCATCATTTGACCATTACTTAACTCAACCACCACTAGTGGTATGTGCTTTGTTGCAAAGGAGAGAATTTTCTCCTTTGGAAAGGGAAAAAGAGTTTTTAGTCTAAGCATTCCAGCTTTAATTCCGAGTTTTCGCAATTTGTGTACTGCAGAGTGGCAAATTCTTGAAACAATTCCATAGGTGACAAAAATAATAGAAGCATCTGTTGTCTCTACCTCTTCATAATCGATAATATCATTCTCTACCCTTGCATACACATCCTGTAGGAGTTGATTATGAGCGCTCATAAGAGACGGGCTCATAGAAAGAGAAGTAATAAGATTTTCTCTGCTCTCTGCATCTGCATACACGGCCCAATCTTTTCGTTTCCCATGCTCCACGTCTTCATCAATTTCAACTGTTTCCATTACCTGCCCAATGTAGCCATCTCCTAAGATAACAACTCCCATCCTGTAGGTATCTGCAAGAGAAAATGCTTTTTTAGTAAAATCAAACATCTCTTGAGCACTGGACGGGGCAAGGACAATATTTTTATAATTTCCATGCCCTCCCCCTTTCACTACCATATTATAATCACTCTGCTCTGGCCAAATATTACCAAGGCCAGGCCCCGCCCGTTGCATATCTATCATAACAAAAGGCAGGCGAGCTCCCCCAAGATAAGAAAAACCTTCTTGCATAAGGGCAATGCCAGGACCACTACTGGCACTCATTACCCTCTGCCCTGCACTAGAGGCACCATAGATCATATTTATAACACTTACTTCACTTTCGCCCTGCAAGAATACTCTTCCAGATTTAGTAAAATAATACGAAGCTGCTTGAGCAATTTCACTAGCTGGTGTGATAGGGTAACCAAAAAAGTGGGTACACCCACCCATTAAGGCACCTAATACAGATGCTTCATTTCCTTTAAGTAATCTCTTTGACATTTATATCACCTCTTTAAGTGCAAAAATGGTGATTGCGTTCGGTTCTGGACATGCTAGGACACAAAGCCCACAGCCTATACACTCAGATCCTGCTACATTACTAATGGTAAGATACCCAGAACTATTTATATGAGTACCTTTTTCTAAGCACCCTTTTGGACAATGGGATGCACATACATAGCATCCTTTACATCTATCAGTATTTAGTGACACTCTGTGTTTCATATATATTCCTCATGTACGTAGGATTCAATAATAATTTTAGCATACCTACTAATTTATATTGACACTTTATGATATTACTGTCAAGTTTAAATAAGAGAACAAAAATGAAACGATAATAGAATATTGATATACTTAATTACATTAAAACAAGTTATATTGGTATTTTAATATTGACATTTTCTAAAAATAAGTAAATATTAAATACTATTATGACATAAGGAGATATTGATGTATCAAACAATACCCCAATTACTTAAAAAGATTAGTACTGAGTATTCATCGAATGATATTCAAATGTATAAAGATGATACTGGTAATTTTTTATCAGTTACCTACAAAGATTTCTACACCACCATGCAACAGCTTGCCTCAGCGTTGCTTTTATTAAAAGTGAAACGAGGTGATAACGTTGGTCTCATCAGTGACAACCGAAAAGAGTGGTTACTTGCAGACAATGCAATTCTAGCCCTAGGAGCAGCTGATGTTCCTCGAGGAAGAGATGCAATGCCACTCGAATTAGAATTCATTCTCTCAATAAGCGAATGTGAACTCTCTTTTGTTGAAAATGAAGATCAGCTAAAAAAACTACTTGCTATTATTCCATCAATTCCAAAGTTGAAAACTCTTGTTGTGATGGATTCATCCCACCACACGTCTTCTTTTGAAGGGAAAGTACCAGAAGGGATTACTGTATTAACATTTGCCTCTCTTATTGAAAAGGGAACAAAAGAACTAGAAAAGAATCCTAAAAAAATAGAAGAAGAGATTGCAAAAGGGAAATCATCAGATCTTGCTACCATCATCTTTACAAGTGGAACAACTGGCGAGCCAAAAGGTGTTATGTTGAGCCACAAGAACTTTCTCTTCCAATTAGAACAACTTCCTAAATTAGTTACTTTTAAGATGGGAGAAAGATGGTTGTCCGTCCTCCCTGTGTGGCACTCTTTTGAGAGAATCTTACAGTATATGATCATTAACCAAGCATCAACTGTAGTCTATTCAAAACCAATTGGCAAAATTATGTTAGTTGACCTACAGCGTGTTAACCCTCAATGGATGGGTTCTGTTCCAAGAATTTGGGAAGCAGTAAAAGCTGGTGTCTATCAAAATGTAAAATCTAAAAGCCCTGTTGCAAGAGCATTATTTCACTTCTTTGTCTTTGTTGGGTCCCATCATGCTAATGCAATGAATCTTGTATATAACAGAAAACCACAATTTACCAAGCGATTCTACCCATTAGACCTTATTATAGGCTCTCTTTTACTCATCGTCCTCACCCCATTCAAACTTCTTGGCAATGTCCTTGTTTTTAATTCAATTAAAAAGAAATTTGGAACCAACTTTACTGCAGGAGTGAGTGGAGGCGGATCCCTCCCTGCACCAATCGATAAATTCTTTAAAGCAATAGGAATTACCCTCCTTGATGGATATGGCCTTACTGAAACAGCTCCTGTAATTGGGTTAAGAAAATTTGCTCACCAAGTACCTGAAACTGTATTTCCTCTCCCAGAAACAGATATAAAGATAGTAAAAGAAGATGGCTCTTTAGCTCGTCCTGGTCAAAAAGGTGTTATCTGGGCAAAAGGAGGTCAAGTAATGATGGGATATTACAAGAGAGATGACCTTACCAAAGCAATTATGGATAAAGATGGCTATATCAACACAGGGGACATTGGTATGTGGACCCATAAGGGTGAATATGCTATTAAAGGAAGGGCAAAAGATACTATCGTTCTTAGCGGTGGTGAGAATATTGAACCAATTCCAATAGAGGCTAAATTAAGAGAGTCTGAATATGTTGAACAAGTAATGGTAGTTGGACAGGATAAGAAATATCTTGGAGCCCTCATTGTTGTCGATATCAAACAAATTGAGATGTATGTCAAAGAAAATAATATTCCTTACATGACTCGTAGTGACCTTCTTGGTCTTTTGGAAGTAAAGAATCTCATTCAAAGTGAAATCAATGAACTTGTGAGTACAAAAACAGGATTTAAAAGTTATGAACATATTGCCCGTTTTGCCCTCACATCCAACACGTTCAAAGTAGGAGAACAACTTTCTGCTAAACAAGAAATTATGAGACATAAAATTAATGAGCAGTATAAGAAGGAAATTACAGAACTTTTTATATAAAATCATTCATTATTAATAAGAAACAGGCTCAATGTTGCATTTGCAACAGAAGGCTTGTTTTTTTTTGTATAATCTCTTATATATAGAGTAACTAATAAAAAAATACGTAAGTAAAAAAATAAATAAATAATAGATTAAGAGGAGATGCTACATGAGTGCAGAGATTAAAAACAGTGACAAAAGAAGTGAACTACTCAAAGATATGATAAAAAGACTTCATAATGGAGATGAGTTCGAAGCAGTCAAAAAAGAATTCGGTGAAGTGTTTGAAGGAATTGGGGCAGATGAAATTGCAGATGCAGAGAAGAAACTCATGGATGCAGGAGAAGTAAGTGTTGAAGAAGTACAACGATTATGTGATGTACACTCAGCCTTAGTTCATGGATCTGTTGCAGAAATTCATGCCTCTAAAAAAGTAGATGAAACCTTAGGGCACCCGTCTTGGCTATTAAAGAAAGAGAATGAACATATCACTAAATTAGTAAATTCTCTTAAAGACAACCTTAACAAACTCTCTCAAGGGCAAGTTCAAGTACTTACTCCTATAAAAAAAGAGTTAGAAGAGTTACGCAATATTGATTCACACTATGCAAAGAAAGAGAACCTCTGGTTCCCCCTCATGGAACGCTATGGGATTAGTGCTCCACCTAAAGTGATGTGGGCAGTAGATGATGAGATTAGAGGAATGATTAAAGAGGCAATTGCGACCTTTGAAGAGATGCTCAACTCACCTCGCCCTGACTCTCACAAAAGAGAGTTGTTTGCGAGCCAAGTAGGGAGTCTAAGTGAAAAGATTCTTGAGATGATTATTAAAGAGAATGACATCCTCATTCCTATGGTATCTGAAGTATTTACTATACATGACTGGAGAACAGTTGGTGAAGGTCTTGATGAATTTAACCACTCTTATATAAAAGATGCCCCTAATTGGAAAGATGAAGGTGAAAAGAGTGAACCAAAAGTTGCATCATTCTCATCTGACAACATTGTCCTCCCTAGTGGTCACTTTACCCCAGACATGCTTAACAGAGTCCTTAACACTCTTCCAATAGATATGACGTTTGTTGATAAGAATGATGAGGTAGCTTACTTCTCTCAATCTACTGAAAGGATTTTCCCTCGTACCACAGCAATCATTGGACGAGAAGTGAAAAACTGTCATCCACCAGCATCTGTTCATGTGGTAACTAAAATTCTTGAAGAGTTTAAGAGCAAGAAAAGAGATGTTGCAGAGTTTCACATTCACTTAGGAGAAGCATATGTTCACATTCGTTACTTTGCAGTACGAGATGATGAGGGTGAATACTTAGGAACACTCGAAGTAGCACAAAATATTGCCCCAATTCAAGCAATCACAGGTGATAAAAGATTA
>CAYZUR010000126.1:0-5780 GCA_964481535.1 uncultured Spirochaetaceae bacterium
TTTTCATCCAAAGGTGTGCAGTATTGGGTTTAGTTGCTAACAATGTGCATGTTTCACTATCTGGTATCACAGCAGAAAATGAGCGATGAATGGTTACAATAGATGTACCAGTAGAAGTCTCAAAGGTATTAAGGAAAGAATTTGTTTTTAATAGTGTGCGATCGATGCGCTTTGCAAGAGACGTGGGAAGAAAGATATTCATCACAGCATAGGGAAGATTTCCAATGTAGCGAACAAGATGAATTCTTGTAATAGTCTCACCTGAATCAAGTGGAATCTTAAATTGAGGTAACATACTTTTTACGAGCTCACTACCCACAGGGTATTCTACATCACTAAGAATTTGATTTAAAATTTCATGTGATGTTTCAATACCATCTTGGCTAATAATACCATTGTAATATTCACTGTACTGCTTGAACTGACATACAAATGTTCCCTTACCTCTCGATCGTCGAACCAATCCAGATTGCACTAATTCATCAAGAGCTCGGCGAACTGTAATTCTACTCACTTGAAATTGTTCACAGAGTTCAATCTCTGTAGGGATCATTGCATTTTCAGGCCAAACTCCTGATATAATCTTATTTTGTAAATCCATTAAAACAGCTTGGTACTTAAGTTGCATCAGCCTATCTCCCTTGTTGGCACGCTTACACAATGTAATATGTTACCTATAAAGCATTCATTTATCTAATATATAATACATTTATAAATAAATGCAATTAATTATTACAACGCTTAAAAAAAGAAAAGATAAAAATTACTATGATATGACATATAGTAGCATATCATAGTAATAAAGGTATAGATTTTTTTTAGACTGATTACAAATTTATAAGAACTTTTATCCTTTCATGTTCCTATAAAGTTGAAGGAGATGTCGTTTTATATGGCGAAAGAGAAGATCACTATACTGATCTTCATACAAATTCCATAGCTCATATAATCGATCTTTAAACAGATATGATCCATCTTCTTTCTTCTTATTAAGAATTGGACCATAGGTGATATGAATAAGTTGTCTGCTATCATTGTGTTCAAAAAGACGAACCAATTCATCATCTTCTAACGACTCTATCGCAGGAATTCGAGTAATATCTGTTGTCACATGGTAGTATTGAGTGACTTCATCAAACGCTGACAAGGCGAATTCATGTATTTCTCTATATAATGAGGGGTCTTTTATTGCAACAAGGCGCATTGCTTCAAGATAGTTAGTTCCAGCTGTCTTTACATGGAATTTACCCTTCGTAATCCTTCCAAATATTTCAAATATACGAAATTTATCACTACCAGAGTGAAGAGATAATTTATACCCAAAATGAGTTGCAATTGCCTGATGAAGAATTAATTCCTTCTCAAATTGCTCAACATCTCCTATATAATCAACACCTTTTTGGAATTCACCACAAAAACGAGGAGCTAAGGTTGCAAATTCTACCCCTCTTCTTGTCAATTCACGTGCGATGAAGAAATGCTCTTGTATCGTTGTTGCTGTAGTTGTTTCATCAATTGAAATTTCTAAATCTGCATTATAGGTTTCCGTTGAGAAGAATGTAGTGTAAATAGAAGTTGCAGCATCAAGAACATCTTTATAGGTCATTACCATCCGTTTGAAAGCAATCTCATCGAATTCTATAGAAACTTCATTATCGAGAGTGAAGGTCTTGTTCATGTACTCTTTTTCTAATTCAGGAGCAGGAACATATGAAGAAAGTAACTCTTTTTCACTCATCAATTCATATTCATTGTGCATCTGATCACTACAATCGAGGGTGATCATAGTAAACCCAAGTTCGAGAGCCATCTTTACTTCAGCTGCACTCTTTAGGTGATCTCCATCAGCTCCATATCCCTTTTTAAAGTCTTCTTGAAACACTGCAAAGGTTGCAGCATCTAATACATCTTGGTATGTACGATGAGTTAAATTAAGTTCTCTAATCGATTGCTGAGCAAGAACAGGAACAGCATCATACTCTTTAAAGACCCTAATATGACCAGGTGAAGCGATTCCAAGACGGTCTCCAACTCCAATAGTTCTCTCTTTTTCAAGAACTCTACGGGGAGAAGTGAATGGAAACATCTTTCTCAATAGTGCGGCATTAGGTGCATCTAATTGTCCAACAACAACTTGAGTCTCTTTTAGGGTGAACTCTTCTCCAGTGACTCCAACAGGAGGGCCAACACTTACTAACACTTTTTTGTGTTTTTCTTTAGCAATGAATAAGGTCGTCCCTTTCGATACATGAATCGAAAGAGGATAGACCCCATACAAGAGAGGGTCAATCTTTGCATGTAACAATGGAATGAAATCTTTAAAATTTTTCACATGTTCTTCCTTTTTGCATATATTAAAAGAGAATGTATAGAGATTAATTCACCTTTATTTGAATTTCTCATATAACCCCCTTTTTATCAGACAATGTTTATGCTTATATAGTACATATGACTCTACAACAATTCAATCGAATAATTGAGATACGAACTAAAATAATTAGTATCGGTACCTTTCTTAGTGGTACTATCTACACATTGCTCTTACATCGTGAGTTTTCGTATACTCGTTTCTTCATTATGATGGTAGCAGTTCTCTGTGTTGATATGGGGACAACAGGGTTTAATTCATATTTTGATTTCAAAAGTGGCACTGATACAGCAGACCTCAACTATGAAAAAGATAAAGTACTTGTTCATGAAGGAGTTTCTCCCGCAGTTGCCTTAGGCATATCTCTTGCTCTTTTCTTTGTTGCTGCAATATGTGGATTAATCTTAGGCTATTTAACTCATTTTCTCTTAATTATTGTTGGC
Organism: uncultured Spirochaetaceae bacterium; assembly: GCA_964481535.1. Classification (GTDB taxonomy): domain Bacteria; phylum Spirochaetota; class Spirochaetia; order Sphaerochaetales; family Sphaerochaetaceae; genus SABI01. Next base: position 2,812 of record CAYZUR010000126.1, read on the forward strand.
GCTATCTGTATGGGAGTTGGGTTTTTCTATACAGGAGGCCCTTATCCAATAAGTAGAACACCTTTTGGAGAAATCTTTGCAGGAGGATTTTTAGGAGTAGTACTTTTTTTGATTAGTTTCTATGTTCAGTCTCTCACCCTCACGCTAGAAAGTGTTATTGTCTCTCTCCCACTTTTATTACTTATAGGGATGATCCTCACTATTAATAACACATGTGATAAGGTGAGTGATATCAAAGCGGGAAGGAAAACTCTTACAATTATACTCACCTCAAAAATGAATATGCACCTTATCGAGGGTGAGTTCTATGGTGCATTTTTCTATGCAATAGTGTTAGGATTCACCCCATTGCTTCCAATTCAAGTCTCATTTACGCTTTTGGTGGCATTTTTCTTTGCTCATAAAGAATTCAAAAAGATGATACGTGAAGGTTTTTCTCTCACTACCAAAGGGCCTTCTATGACTCATGTTTCAACACTCTTTTTATATTATGTAATTGGATTTTGTAGCGGAATTATTGCTTCCCTACTGTTTTAGTTTTGTTACAAGAACAGATATACCAATGAGAGGTTTTCCCTACATTAATAGTGTTAATACATGGAAAGAAGTCATGTAATTCAGCATCAACTTCTTTAATAAAGGAGAAGTAGTCCCCTTTTTCTAAGGTTTCAAGGATGTCTGTAATGAGAGTTCTCTTTTGATTATAATCATGAATAACTACATAGGATGTTGCGACTCTCATAAGTTCCTTATACATAGCAATTCTCATCTCTTTGTTCATTCCATGAACAACAAAAGAGGCAAAGACAATATCGAACTCTTTATCTTTGTAAGGGAGGCTTTGCGTCGCATCTGCTATATCAAACGTTATATTGTATTTTTTGGTTTTCTTAACAGCAACATCAATCATCTTGCGCGATGAATCTATTCCAGTGACATCACACCCAAGGGAGGCTAAAGTTGCACACAAAGCTCCTGTTCCACAGCCAACATCTAAGATAGTAGAATGATGAGATAATTCTATATGATGAGAAAATTTTGATATCATACGGGTAAACGTGTTTACCTGATAGCGGTAAAACAATCCATAAATTGATGCAATTGAATCAAATACACTCATATAATTTGTGCTACTCCCTTACACGAACCTTATACAGATAGGATAACTATGTAAAGCATACACATCAAGGAATTGTGTAAAGTAAATTGCATTTTTTCTTCAAGATGAATAAGGATAGTGTTCAGACCTGAAGTTCTTATGGCAATCAACGTAGTCACAATAATTATATTATCCCTTATTGCTGATTATCTATGTAAAAACTACATATTCCAAGTCTTGTTGGAAGATCAATTGAGACAGATACCTCTCTTGTTAAATCAAAATAAAACTACAAAGAGAGGCCATTTATCTAGAAATCATATTTACAAAAGGCAACTGTACAGGCAGCTATAGGAGCTGGCCCTTTACTCGAAGTAGAACAATAGATTTAAGAAATATCGTTTTGTACTACCCAACATGCTGCAAAATGGCCTGGAGTAATCTCTTTAAGAGGTGGATAGGCAACACTACACTTATCGACAGCATAAGGACAGCGAGGATGGAAGTGGCACCCTGAGGGGGGATTAATAGGGGAAGGAACATCCCCTTGGAACAAGTGCTTTCCCTCTTTCCTCTCTCTAGGAGAGGTAACAGGAGACGCAATAAAGAGAGCCTTTGTATACGGGTGTACATGGTGATCAACTAATTCTGCTTTTGTTGCAATTTCAACAATTCTTCCTAAATACATAACAAGAATTCGAGTTGCAATAAATTCTACAACTGCTAAGTCGTGGGCTATAAACATATAGGTAAATTGATGTTTTTCCTGTAAATCGAGTAAAAGATTTAAAATTTGAGCCTGAACAGAGACATCGAGGGCTGAAACAGCTTCATCACAGACAATAAACTCCGGTTGCAATGCTAGTGCCCTTGCAATCCCAATGCGCTGTCGCTGTCCACCAGAGAATTGATGAGGATAACGAGCACGGTATTTAGGGTTTAGTCCCACTTCTTCCATAAGAAGCTCTACCCTTTCAAGACGCTCAACTGAAGTACCTATATTGTGGATATCGAGAGATTGCCCTATGATTTTTGAAACTTTCTTTCGAGGATTAAGAGACGAGTAGGGATCTTGGAATATCATTTGCATCTTCTTAGTCATCTCTTTCATTTGGGTACTATCTTTATGGAATAAATCATCACCTCTGTAGAGAACTTCACCTTCAGTTTTATCATATAAACGGAGGATAGTTTTTCCTAATGTAGATTTTCCACACCCAGATTCCCCAACTACTCCTAAAATTTCACCTTCAAATACATCTAAGGAGACACCATCAACAGCTTTTAAAACGGATGTGGTTTCACTTGTTCCTTCACTTTTAATATGAAAATATTTCTTTAGGTCTTTTACTTCTACTAGTTTGTTATTACTCACATGGACCTCTCTCTGTTTACTTTATCATAATTATGGCACCACACTGAGTGTGTTTCATCGATTACTTTTTCTTGTGGGAAAGATACAGCACACTCATCACTTTGGTATTCACATCGGTTAGCAAAGGGACACCCTTCTTTAATTCCCAATAGGTCAGGAACAGTTCCTTGAATTGCCTCAAGACGTTTAGCTCCTTTGTATTTAGGGTTTGAAGGAAGTGAGTTCAGCAGTCCCAATGTGTATGGATGGTAGGGATTGTGAAAGATTGAGATGGCATCCGCTTCTTCTACTTTCCGTCCAGCATACATTACAACAACTCTATCAGCCATCTCTGCAACAACTCCCATATCATGGGTGATAAGGAGAATAGACATATCAACATGTTGTTTTAGATCTTGAAGTAAATCAAGAATCTGCGCTTGAATTGTTACATCTAGTGCAGTTGTAGGTTCATCAGCAATCATCAGTCCAGGTTCTGGAGAAGCAAGGGCCATT
>CAYZUR010000127.1:0-5779 GCA_964481535.1 uncultured Spirochaetaceae bacterium
CTCTTCACTATATTTTTCCTTAAACAGATGGGTACTAATTGTATCGACATCTTCAATACTATCACCTTCAACTCGGATGGTAACACACGGTTCAGTGACGGACTTTCTCACAACAATCCACCCATAAGGGTAATCAACTCTTACCCCGTCTAAATAAGAGAGGGTAAACGCTGCTCCTAACTCTTCTACATGCTTGAGTATCGTATCGCGTTCATCTGAGTCGATGTAGACTCGAATATCAGGGGTGATAATAGGTTTGTCTATGCTATCCATAATAGTAGAAAGAGGTGTCTTCATTTCAATAAGAATTTGGGTGAATTTTAACGCACCATAAAGTCCATCATCATGGCCAAGTTCTTTGAAGAAGAAATGACCACTCACCTCTCCTGCAAGGATAGATCCTTCATCAAGGAATCTCTTTTTAATAAAGGCATGCCCACTTCTTTCTGGAAGTGGAGTTCCATTATTACTTTTTATATAAGACGGCACTATTGAAGAAGATTTTCCATCATAGACAATACTTCCACTTCCCTCTTTATCTAAATAGTAACGGCAAAAAAGAACAAAGGTTGCTTCACTATCACAAAAGCGTCCTTTATCATCAACAAATATGACTCTGTCTCCATCTCCATCAAAAGCAATTCCTATATCAGCTTCATGTATCACAACAGACACTTTTAGATCTTTAAGGTTCTTTTCTACTGAAGGGTTAGGATCTCGATTTGGGAAGTCCCCCTTACATTCACAATAGAGAGGTATCACATTATGTCCCATTCTCTCTAACAAAAAGGGAGCTATTTCACTCGCTGCACCATTGCCACAATCAACAACAATCTTCAAATGACCATTTTTAGGAATAAAAGAATCAATCATATTAAGGTATTGATTCTGTATATTAATTGCTTCGTATGAGCCTTGTCCTATTTTGAACTCTTGTGTCTGCACAAGAGCTTCTATTTCATTAATATCTTTTGGTTCCACAGAGGCATCGCTTAATGCAATTTTAAACCCATTATATTGAGCTGGGTTGTGTGATGCTGTTACCATCACACCCCCATCTGCTTGTAAAACTTTCTTTGCAAAATATAATAAAGGAGTAGGCACCATTCCAATATCTAACACCTTTGCTCCTGTAGAGAGGAGTCCTTCAATTAAAGCTTCTTTTAATGACTTAGTGGAATACCGAGCATCTCCTGCGACTACAATTTTAGATCCTTTAAGGATAGTACCAATTGCCTTCCCTATTAATAAAGCGTCTGTTTCAGTGATCTCTTCTTGGTATATTCCTCTGATGTCACACTCTTTGTACATACTCATGAAGAACCTCCTTTGCCTTTTTTAGTTAAGTAATTGTTCAGTATCTTCATCAAATAGGAGAATTCCTTTTTGATCAAAAACCACCTCGACATTATCATCAAGGCGTGAAGAGAAGAATCCCGGAACTTTTATCATCACTTCACTCACCCCTCTTTTCGCAGTGATAATAGTCTCACTACCAGACGGAAGTACTGCATACACACTAAAAGGAATACTATTCTTTTCCCCTTTTGTAGTATGAATACTTACATTCTCAGCTCTCACCCCTAAAAGAAGAGATTGATTCTCTTTTACATTCTTCACTCGATCTACATCACTGATATCAACACTGAAATCAGCAGAGACAAAACTTAATGGATGAGGAGCATTCTTCTTTATTGTCCCTTTAATAAGGTTAATAGGAGGACTCCCTACAAAGCGAGCTACAAAGAGGTTCTTTGGTTTATGGTAAATCTTTTCAGGAGTATCGAGTTGCATAATAATCCCATTGTTCATTACCACGATTCTGTCAGATAACGTGAGTGCTTCAACTTGATCATGCGTAACATAGACTGTGGTTGAGTGAAGTGTTTGGTGTAAGTGTTTTAATTCACTTCTCATGTCGACTCTAAGGAGTGCATCGAGGTTACTAAGAGGCTCATCCATCAAAAAGATATCTGTTTCAGAGGCAATCATTCGAGCAAGGGCAACACGCTGTTGCTGCCCACCAGAAAGCTCGGACGGGTAACGAGTCCCATATCCTTCCATTTGGACTTGTCCTAATACTTTTTTCACCCTTTTATCAATCTCACTCTTACCAAGTTTTTGTGACTCAAGGCCAAGTGAAATATTTTTCACCACATTCATATGGGGCCAAAGAGCATAACTTTGAAACATAAATCCCATGTTTCTTGCTTCTGGTGGTACATAGACTCCTTTAGATTTGGAAATAAGGACTCTGTTTTGAGCCATAATTTCCCCTTCAGTTGGCTCTTCAAGGCCAGCAATCATTCTAAGAGTAGTAGTTTTTCCACAACCAGAAGGACCTAAGAGGGTAAGGAATTCACCCTCTTTGATCTCGAGGCTTAATCTATCTACTGCCTTCACCTTGCCATATAATTTTGTAATATTGGAAAGTTCAATCTTGTTCATAATTTATCCTATATCAATTGTTTTGTATGGAGATTTCATCGATAACACCTTAATAAGTACATTAGCGAGAATAATCACAACGAGTAACATCAGAGTAACCCCATTCACATGTTGAGTTTGTTCTTGTGTCTTGTAGGCAAAAATCATTGTAGTAAGAAGCCCTGTCTTTGGAGTTACTAAGAGAATCACTAAACTTAATTCCCTCATACTCGTAATAAACGTAAGGAGCATCCCACTGACAAATCCACTTTTACTTAATGGGAGAATAATCAGTCTAAAACGTCGTAGCCAAGGAATTCCTTGAGTAATAGCTGATTCTTCTAACGACTGATCTATTTGCATGATAGCTGAGATACCAGAGCGGGATGAGAATGGAAGATTCTTCACAATAACAATTAATACAATGAGAGAGAATGTTCCATACAAGGCAGGAATAGGACCTATTGGTTTACTAAACATACTTAAATAGATAGCAGCAAACGCAATTCCAGGAAACACATAGGGGGCAAAGGCCACAGATTCAATGATTTTAGCAATTCGAGTCCCCCTATTCTTTACTACAGTGTATCCAATGAGGAGGCCAAGGAAGGCATTCACCAAAGCGGCAATTACACCAAGCCGTATGGAATTATAGAGGGCTTGAAGAATACCTGGATTACGTAATACCCCACGCTGTCCACTACTAATCATAGGGTCACTATCTCCTATCCAGTAGTGCGTGGTCATATTACTCAGTGTATAATTCTCTGGAAGGATAATAAATGTACTCAAGATGAGCATGATAATAGGAAACACGATTACAAGAAGAAGAAAGACTGTTAAAATAGTGACAACTACAGGCTTAAACTTTCCAAGAGCCATAGGATTTGCTCTAAACCCTTTTCCTTTCATCGTAACAAAGCTCTTTCTCACTCCAATAATCTTGTTGTTCACCGTTATAGCTGTCAAGGCTAACACGATAAGGACTAAGGCAAGAACAAAAGCATCCCCTGTATTTCGTGCATTTATTAAAGCATATATTTGGGTTGGAAGGGTAAAGAATCTTACTGGAAGTCCCAAGAGTGCAGGAGTTCCAAATGTTCCCATACTCCTTGTAAAGGTGAGGACAAATGAAGAGCCTAGGGCTGGAAGTACTAAAGGAAAGGTGATTTTAGTAAGCACTTTAAATCGACTTAATCCCGCAACAGACCCTGCTTCTTCTAATTCTGAGTCAATTGTGCGCAGTGCACCACTGATCATCAAGAAGGTATACGCATAATAGTGCAATCCAAGGGTGATAACTATTGGAACATACCCATAGGAGAGCCAGTCAGGAATTGGAATACCAAATGTTGATTGCAATATTCCTGCGGTGCCCCCAATTCTTGTGTTCTGAAAGAACAACTGCCACACAAGGGCAATTACCCAAGAAGGAATCATGTAAGGAATAGTAATTACAGTTTGAAAGAATTTTTTGTAAGGAATATCTGTTCTGACAAATATCCATGCAAAAAATGCCCCAATAATCATAGCCAAAACTGTTACCCCAAATCCTACTGCAATACTATTTAACAGTGGTTTCACTAACAACGCAGGAGTAAGGTCACTCGCAAATATTCGTACATAGTGAAATAGGGTAAAAGCTCCTTTTACAGCATCTCGCTGCAACCTTAAATCATAATCTTGATACGTGAGAGAGGTATAAATCATCTGAAAAAAAGGAGCAATAATGAGAAATGCGAATATGATTACAAAAAATATAGACAAAATTAGCTCAGGTTTAGAACGTAACTTTGCTGCATAAAATCTCATGATAGGTTTCATATACTTCCTTTGCTATGTGTGTTGAGGAAACAAGATTATCTTATCTCCTCAACAGATGAGGTAACCGATCAGCTACTAATTCAGTAACTGATCAATGTAACAATATCTATTTCGCTGATTCCTGCATCCAGAAATCTTGAACTTCAGGACCTAAGAACCAATCATCTTCTGGATCTACCACCCACATGTTCATTTCATCCCACGCTTCTCCACCTTTAGGGGTAGCAACATTTGATCGTGGACTCTTAGAACCAACTTCATAATAAGGGGCAAGTCCTTGCAACCATTCGAGTCCTTTCCCTTCAGTGTAAGGTTCTGGAATATCAGTATCGAGAGTAATAGATGGGTCACCTAACATAAATGCTGTTAAGAGTTTTGCAGCATTAGGATGTGGTGCCTGTCGTGCGATAGCTGTATAGGTTGGGAAAATAATTCCATCAATTGGATCGAGTGGGAACAAGAGATTATTGATATAATCTTTTGTTCTGTTATAACGAAGATACGTAAAGGTGGTAATTGAGATAGGCGCAAGTCCTGTTTGACCTTTTTTACCAGAAGCACCAGTTACTTTTCCACCAGAGTCACTAATGATGAGATCATTATGCAATAGACGATAAATCCACTCATATCCTGCATTCTTTACACCAGGACTTAAGGTAATATCTTTATTGTAGAATCTTTTATATGATGCTGCCATCTCATCTGCATGGCCTGCAACAGAGACAACACCCATGAGGTTTGAAAGAGAAGCAAGTGGGTCTTTAATCACAACTTTACCACGATATTTCTCTTCAGTTAATTGCCAGATATTTGTAATAGGTGGTTCACTGTGGAGTTCAGAATTATACATAAATACCATTGCTTCAAGAATACGAACTAAAGCTGGGTCTTGGTTTTCTTTAGGAATCATATCTTTATGCATTGAAGGAACAAAGTTTAGTACTCTATTCTTGTCAATTAAATCATAAATAAAGTTACCACTTCCCCCTGTGGTGATGATATCAGCATTGAAAATATTTGCTTGTTGTTCACTGATAGTTTTTTCAAATGTTTTTACTGAACCAAGGTCATAACTTGTTACTTTGATTTCAGGATACATTTTAGTAAAAGCTTCCCCTACAGCACTCATTCTACTCGATGCACTATAGATAATAACTTCACCTTCTTGCTTAGCTAATCTAGTAATTTCATCCCAATCTTGGTTTACATCATATATTCCAAGTTGAGCTTCTTTTGCCCATGCATCCATTTCTGCTGGGTATCCACTTGTTACTTCTACTTCTTTTGCTCCACCGGCAAAAAGAAGGGTTCCTAGCAGAACAAACACACATACTAACAAGATGTTTTTCTTCACGGTATTCTCCTTTATTTGACTTTTATATAAAAGTCTTATACACATACGAACTTCTTGTAATGATGTTAAGTTGTAATTACAAGTAAGTCAACAATTATTTTAATTATTTTTTTCTTATTGAGCTAATTTCAAAATGCTGAATTGTATTTATAAATATGCAAGAATTACTGTATG
>CAYZUR010000128.1:0-5715 GCA_964481535.1 uncultured Spirochaetaceae bacterium
TTTCACTGATCAAGTTCTCGAAATAATTTCTCACCACATCACCTTTATATACGATCGAGGTGAGAGGAAGACTTAGTGAAATAGCATTTCTCTGTGGTTGTTGAAGATATGAAGTGCTATACGTAAATTGATGGGATAAATTGTTATCCATCGTCCACGATCCAACAAGGGTGTCATCAAGAAAGATAAAGAGTTCGTTATTTTCCCTTTTCATATCACTTATCCTCTTCGTTAGGTAAACTAATTGGTTCTAGAATTTGTACATACCTATAGGCTGTAATAAGTTTCATGTAGCTATCAATAGAGCAATTTATATTCCCCGATTCTAAAGCAGAGATGGTCTTTGGAAGAATTCCAGCCATATGAGCTGCTTCTTTTTGCGTAAGATGTTGTTCTTTTCTTATTGATTTGAGAATAGGACCAATATGATTCTTCAATCGTATATAATATTTCATATCAACCTCTTATGTTGAATATTACTCTATAGCGGTTGAGATAATAATATCCCTTAGGGGGGATATTCGTAATTTATCCCTTTAAGGGTATACTACGCTTTTATCCCCTGAGGGGGATATTTTATACGAGATACTATTGTCTTATCACTTCTTAATTGTTTGTATTTTTGTTGTTATTGTTGTTATATTTTTCTTAATGAACCGATTAAGGTGTGATATGATTCATATTTGGAATGATTCTATTGTATTGATCTGAGAAGGAATGGTACGTGAGGCATGAATGAATTTTATAAATTTAGAGAAGCAATTCGATTTGATATGAAAAGAAATCCTGTCAGGCAGAGGCATTACTTAAGATCCGTCACCTGGTTATTAAGTTATCCAACGACAATAAAGCGAAAACTAAAGATTAATAAGACAAACATGGAAGGGGTAAAACCTCCCTATCTTTTGTTGTGCACCCACCACGCATTTAACGATTTCAAAGTAACCACAGCTGCAATTTTTCCTCATAGAGCTAATTATGTAGTAGCCATTGACGGCTTTATTGGTAGGGAGTGGCTCTTAAGACAAGCTGGGGGAATAGGAAAGAGAAAATTTACGAATGATATTCAACTCATTCGTCAAATTCGCCACGTCCTTACAAAACAAGGCGATATCCTTGCCCTCTACCCAGAAGCGCGCTATTCCCTCGTGGGAACGAGTGCAGTCCTTCCTCAATCGTTAGGGAAAATGGCAAAGCTGTTAGGAGTCCCTGTCGTTATGCTTAATATGCATGGTAATTATCTTAATAGTCCGTGTTGGAATCTACGTCCGCGGGGTAATAGGCTTGCAGCTGATATGTCTCTAATATTTACCCCACAAGAATTAGTTACTTCGAGCGTTGCCTCCATTAATGAAAAGATCAATAAAGCATTTGAGTATGATGAATACAGATGGCAAAAATAGAACAACATTATTATTGACTACCCTAAACGGGCAGAGGGGTTACATAAAGTACTCTATCAATGTGCACATTGTCATACTGAATATAATATGAGTAGCTTGATGAGCACCCTTATCTGTAACACATGCCACAAAGAGTGGCATATGAGCACGCTAGGTGAACTCATGGTAAGTAAAATGGCAGATGATGAGACTATCCTGCACACAGAATTTTCTCACATCCCAGATTGGTATGAATACGAGAGAGCTCACGTGAAAAAAGAGATTGAAAATGGAACATATCATATTGAACTCACTGTAGAAGTAGATGCCCTACCAAATGCGAAACGATATATTCGACTAGGATTAGCTCAGTTAACCCATTCATCCTCTGGCTTTACCCTCTCTGGCAATTTTTAAGGTGAACCATTTGAATTAAAAAAGTCTGTTGAATCAATGTATTCATGTCACATTGAGTTTGAATATTTAATGAAAGGGGATTGTATTGACCTTTCTACACTCGATGATACTTACTATCTTTTCCCCCAAGGGAGTGCCTTTTCTGTGACAAAAATAGCCCTAGCAACTGAAGAGCTATTCTTTGTAGCAGAGAAAAGAATACGGTAAAATATTCACATCATTGATTCCCCTTCTGCCACCATGATAAGCTGGGAGAGGGGAATTTCAAGGGCATCAGCAAAACGTCCTAATGTATAAATAGTGGGGGAGTGCTGACCACTAAGTACTTTATAGATATACGAGCGAGTGAGACCACTCTCTTTTGAAATATCGCTAATGGTGAAACTTTTTTCTATAATAACTTGTTGTATTGCTAGGTGTATATTCATAGTATTAAGAATACGCATTCATTACCCACAATCCTAGATAGTATTTTGAGATAAATGTATATAATTTTATATACTGTTTGGGTGGTATAAGAGAAGAGCTGCTACGTTATCTGCAACAGCTCTTTTCCCTTATCTATAAGCCAAAGTATTCTTTAGCATTTCTATAACTAATATCCTTCATAACACCATCTAAGAGAACAGGGTCATTTGGAATCTCTCCACTTTCTACCCAAGTTCCTAATAGGTTCGCAAGAATTCTTCTAAAGTATTCATGACGAGGATATGAGAGAAATGATCTTGAATCAGTAAGCATTCCAATGAATCGAGGGAGAGAGCCAAGATTTGCAAGGGTGGTCAGTTGATCCCTTATCCCATCTTTGTGGTCACAAAACCACCAGCCAGAACCAAGTTGAATCTTCCCTTTAATTCCATCACCCTGAAATGCCCCCATGATAGTTCCCATACTGTAATAATCTTTAGGATTAAGAGAGTAAAGAATTGTTTTTGGTAAGGAGTATTCACTCTCTAATGCCCCTAGAAAAGATGCGAGTTTTAGGGCAACAGGCTTGTCATGAGAGGCATCATACCCAGTGTCAGGTCCAAGAGTTTTGAATTTAGGAGGATTTAAGTTCCTTACAGCATTTACATGTAACTGCATCACTATATTGTGCCTTGCATACTCTTTTCCTAAAAAGAGAAGGACTTTTGTTCCAAAAGCTTCTGCTTCTCTTCTTGTTATTTCATCTCCATTCATCCGTTTTTGGAATATCTCTTCTACTCTTTTATCACTCATTATTTCGTATGGCACCATAGGGAGCCCATGATCTGTGGCCTTACACCCAGCTTCAACAAATAGTTTGAGCTGTTTTTTAAGAGCTTGTAGCAGATTCTCTACACTTTTTATCTCTATGGTGGCACTCTTAGAGAGTAATTCAATATATTGATTGAAATCAGGGTTCTCAATTAAGATAGCTTTATCTGGTCTGAAAGAGGGGAGTACTTTAGTGAAAATAGTTCCAATTGGAGCTATACCTGAATTAATACTCACATGAGTCTTCATAGAGGAAGCTGGATCATCTGTTGTTCCAACAGCGGCTACATTGAAAGATGAGAATATCCCTTTCACTGATAATTCATCGCTTTGCAATTTCTCTTTTGTCATCTCCCAAATGGCCGGGGCACTTTTTTCATTGAACGGTTCATAGATGTCAAAATAGCGTTGTAGTTCTAAATGCGACCAATGATATAAAGGATTTCCTAAAAGCTGAGGCATTGTGTTTGCCCAAGCAAGAAATTTATCATATGGATCTGCATTCCCTGTAATAAGGTGCTCTTCGATTCCAACAGACCTCATTGCCCTCCATTTGTAGTGATCCCCTCCTAACCACATCTCACTTAAGTTATCAAATTTTTTGTTCTCTGCTATCTCAGCTGGATTCAGATGACAATGATAATCAAGTATAGGTTCATCTTTAGCACTTTCATGATAGAGTTTTTTTGCAACATCATTTTCAAGAAGGAAATCAGTATCCATAAATCTTTTCATAGCAATATCCTCATCTTTATATTCTTATTTCATTGTACATTGAATACTACTTTCTGCAATACATGCAAGGTCTTTTTTTATTGACACCCTTGTGTAACTTAAGTAGATTACCTTTTAAAGGAACAATTGAGATGATTAATGGTTTCCCCCCTATAGCAGATGTAAACGCGACAATACTCATCCTAGGCTCAATGCCAAGTGTTACAAGCATCCAACGATGGGAGTATTATGGCAATAAAAGTAATGATTTTTGGCCAATTATTTCATCAGTTTTTGATGTTGAGTTTTTCACATACCAAGATAAAATTGATGCAGCTATATTCCATCGTATTGCAATTTGGGATGTGTTTGCCTCTTGTAATAGAGAACAATCAAAAGATCATACGATCACTGATGAAACTTTTAATGACTTTTCCTCATTTTTTATCACTCATCCTCATATTACCAAAATTATTGCTAATGGGAAAAAAGCACACAAGTCATTATTGAGCATACAAGATAGCTTACCTTCTATTGAAATATTCTTAGCAGTGAGTACCTCTCGGGCATATCCTCTTCCCTTTGAAAAGAAGTTAGCTCTATGGAGAGATGTTCTTACTTGAACATCTTTTCTAATATTGTCATAATAAAATAGTGTAAGAAAAACCTTTTTCATCCACACAAAGGTGTATACATGGCAAATAGAAAAAATAGAGTGAGTGTATTTGATGCTTGCTCGAATTTCACAGCAGCAAATGATGCGAGAAATGCTGGTCTTTATCCTTTTTTCAGTCCTATCAGTCAAAGTTCAGGTTCCTCAGTATTCATTCATGGCAAAAAGTTTCTCATGTTTGGAAGTAATAACTATTTAGGGTTAGCTCACGATAAAAGGGTGATTCAGGCATCTCTTGAAGCCACAAATCGTCACAGGACAAGTTGTAGTGGTTCTCGATTTATGAATGGAACCCTCGATATGCACGAAGAATTAGAGAATAGACTTGCCTCTTTTATCCATAAAGAAGCAGCTCTTTGTTTTACTACAGGGTATCAAACAAATCTTGGTGCTATCTCAGCTCTCCTTCAAAAAGGGGATCATGTTATCGTTGACAAATATGATCATGCCTCTATCATGGATGGAGTTTTCTTAGCTATTGGGACAAAAAAAGGAATTAATCTGCACCGATATAAACATAATGATATGGTTGAATTAGAGAAGATATTAATTAAGATTCCACATTCTGAAAATAAACTTGTTGTTGTTGATGGAGTCTTCTCAATGGAAGGTGATATCGCCCCTCTTACGACTATTCGCACTCTTTGTGACACATACAATGCAGGGCTCTACTTAGATGAAGCCCACGCCCTTGGAGTGATTGGTGATAATGGACGGGGAAGTGGAGAATACTTTATGAATCAGTATGATGCTGCGGATGTGGTAATGTGTACTTTTAGTAAATCATTTGGTTCTATTGGAGGGTTTGTTGCGGGAGATGCTGATGTAATAGATTACATCAAACACGTTGCGAGACCTCTGATGTTTAGTGCCTCTATGCCACCTGCTAATATTGCATCTACCATGAAAGCTCTCGATATCATAGAGGAAGATAACCACCTCGTACAATCTCTTCAATCTAACGCAACATTGTTACGAGAAGCTCTTACCTCTTACGGGTTTAATATTGGAACAAGTGAAACAGCTATTGTCCCTATTGTTATTGGTGATAATGATAAAACCTTTATGCTCTATAAAAGCATCTTCGAAAAAGGGATTTATGTAAATCCTGTTGTCTCTCCTGCTGTCCCACCTTCACGTTCTCTTCTTAGAACAAGTTGTATGGCAGTTCATACGAGTGATGAAATCTCTTATGCAGCAGAAGTATTAGCAAAAGAGGCAAGAAAGCTTGGTATTATCGAGTGAGGAGTTCCCTTTAGGCTCTCTTTTAGCTATATTTTAGAGTATGAA
>CAYZUR010000129.1:0-5691 GCA_964481535.1 uncultured Spirochaetaceae bacterium
GGGCAAAATTGTCATTACTTCTGCTGCAAATGAATACCATGAAATTGGTGCATGGGAAGTCTATTACTTAGGGGCAAACACTCCTATAAAGGATGTCCTTAAAATTGTGGAAGATATCTCTCCAGATATTCTAGGAGTTTCTGTTACAATGGTGTACAACCTAGAGAATATCAAATCTTTATTTGAGAGCTTAAGGTCAAATTCCAAATATGACAAAATGAAGTTGTATACTGGAGGGAGCCTGTTCTCATTCTACCCCCAAGTTTCTCAATTTCTGAACGCTGACTTTGTTGCAAAAGATTTCAAAGAATCACTAGATGCAGCAAATAACTTTTGGGAGGAAACACATTAAATGATAATAGAATCTATTAATGATTTACTCAAAACCACTTTAAACAACCTCCCTTCTACTGCTGTTGTCATTGTAAATCAAGACCTAGAAATCCTCTTTTGTAATAAGATTTTGAGTAAGAGATCTCATACACTTCATACGTGTAAAAATCTTTACGAAATCCTTCAATTAGAAAATTCTGATATTAATGAGCTTTTAGAAAAAAATGAAACTGGGTATATAAAAATTCCTGTAAAGCCAGATTATCGCATCTATAATTTCAAATACTTTACTATTGAACAGATAATTGTTCTCATCGGAGAATTTGAAGAAACAACCGAAACTGATGTATTAAGCAAGATGTCATTAAATACAAACGACATAGCAAATTTATCACGGCAACTCAGAAGTAAAAATAGAGAACTGGAAGCTGCAAATAAAAAAATATCTCAACTGGTCAGAGAGGATTCTTTAACAGGGCTCAATAATAGAAGAGTTTTTTATGAAACATATGAAGCAAATTCGAACTTAGCTCGAAGACATGGAACACCTTTTTCTATCATTATGTGTGATATAGATAATTTCAAGTCAGTAAATGACACGTATGGTCATGGCACTGGGGATCTCGTTCTCAAAGAAATTGCCAACATATTAATTAAAAACTCCAGGAAAGAAGACATTATCGTTCGATATGGAGGCGAAGAATTTATTATTGCGCTTCTTAATTCAAATATATTTGAAGCAAAAATATTGGCAGAGAAAATAAGGATCAAATTTGAAAATAGTGAGATTATTCAAGAGAGAGTGATTACAGCTAGTTTTGGCCTTTCTCAGTGGGAAAAATCAGATACAGTGGAAAGCTTGGTCAAAAGGGCAGATGATGCCCTTTATGAAGCAAAAAAATCTGGAAATAACAGAGTGGTTTTACATTGAATACGAGTAATTCATCCTCACTAAGAATATTCTTTGGTTTTTTCACCATCATTCATATAAGCACCATATTCAAAACAGAGAAAAATCTTTCATTTGATATAACTTGCCATGAATAAGCATTGTATATTCATTTCAAAACCAAGAAGTTCTACGTAAAGAACAAAAAAGTGTAGTTTAAAGATTAATTCATTACTTTCTACTAAAATATCCACCAGTGACAGCTTTTGCATCCCTAACTACGACACATGCTTTAGGGTCAATTTTTTTGATGATAGAATATACTTTCTTGATATTCTTTCTCTTCACATGCATCAACAAGACTTCTCTCTCCCCATCACGACCACTACCTCGTAACACCCGTACTGCAAAG
The DNA here is from genome assembly GCA_964481535.1 of uncultured Spirochaetaceae bacterium. Taxonomy (GTDB): domain Bacteria; phylum Spirochaetota; class Spirochaetia; order Sphaerochaetales; family Sphaerochaetaceae; genus SABI01. Next base: position 1,635 of record CAYZUR010000129.1, read on the forward strand.
TCTTCATCGCGTAAAAGAGTAGCTAACTGCCGACCCTTTGCAGGTTCTTCTATAATAACTTCTATTGAACTTAATCCAAAAGCTAACTTTTCATCAAAGTAAGAACCTAAGTAATTCCCTACTGCAAAAGCAACAGCAAATACAATAATTCTTATTGGATCTTCTTGGTACCCAGTAAGTACAGACCCTGTAATAATCAGCCATAAGAGGACATCAAAGAAAGCAAATATTGATCCTTTTAGCCTCTCGCCCCTATTAATCAATACCATTCGCAGGGTAGAGACAGTGACCTCTAAAATCTTACCAAAGAAAATAATAAAGTAAATCCAAATCCCCACATTGTCTAAAAAGGACATCTTGCCCCTCCTAATAAATAACTCTAAATGAGTATACCCTTTTTCATTTCTTATTAGAATCACGATTAGTGAAATAGATGATAAAAGAGATGATGGGCATAATTAGGAAGATAGCAAGAGAGACAATAAAAATGGGACTCCCTGGGTCATCATAATTCTTAGCCATGAGAGTAATAGGTATCATCGTAGGAAGTAGGGCAAGAAGAGAGGCTGTGATATACGAGAAGTAATGAATTTTTAAAGCACCAAGAAAAAGGTTGGTGATTTCATGGGGGATTTTACCAATGATTTTTATGATAAATGTGAATAAAAATTGACTTTTAGTACTAATTGCATAGAACTTCTCAATTAAAGGAAATTTCTCCCTCGTATAGATGACAAAAGCCTCTCCCTTCTTTCTTCCAATAAAATATGGAATTTGAATGTTAATATAAATTCCAATGAGATTAACAATGATTGCATAGACAAGGGGATACACAGCACCAACTGTTGCAAAAAGAAGGGCATACGGGAGACCAAAGGAAACAGACTTCAGGGCAAAGAGAAAGAAAAGAATCGCTGTTGTAAGAACAATATTATCCCTTGAAAAGAGAATTAGATGAGATACAGCTGCCTGCCCATTCATAAGTAAGTAGATGGTGAGAAGAATAAGAATGAGGGCACCAAGAGTGTAATGAAACACACTCCTTTTATGAGTTGTAACATATCTCTTTACATCTATTATCTTCATACCTTTTTTACTCTCTTCTTTGCAATTAATTTAGCTCCTTCCATCACGAAAAGGGGAACAACAGTTAAAGCTAATGCAATAATATAGTAATAGAAAGGCAATATAATCATCCCAAAGGCAGTTGCAAGTGGTGAAATAAGGGTGATGATAATAATAATTAGAGTTGAAACAATAGCTGCTTTGTTTAACGATAGGTTAGTAAAAACCCCAATTGAGAAAAGAGAGTAATTACTTCTCATATTAAATGCATGAAAAACTTGTGATAAAGACAATACAATAAAAGCTACTGTTCTTCCTCCACTAAGACTCACCTGATTGCCAATAATAAAAGCAATCAAGGTAAGGATAGCAAACATAGCTCCCATAGCTAATACTTTAATTGCTCCGTGGTGGGCAAACAAGGATTCATCCTTTTGTTGAGGCTTCCTCTTCATCACATCTTTTTCACCCTTCTCCATTCCAAGGGCGATAGCAGGAAAACTATCTGTTACAAGGTTAATCATGAGCAATTGTAATGAAATGAAAGGAGAGACATGAAATAGGAGCATCGCAACAAAGACTGCAATTAACTCACCAATGTTTGTTCCAATAAGGAAGAATACTGTTTTCTTAATATTATCATACATCACTCTCCCTTCTTTAATAGCTTCAACAATTGTGGCAAAGTTATCATCACTTAAAGTTATATCACTCGCTTGTTTTGCAACATCAGTCCCTGCTATTCCCATTGCACAACCAATATCTGCACTCTTTAGGGCAGGAGCATCATTTACCCCATCACCCGTCATTGCAACAATCATATTATTTCTTTGCCACGCTTTGACAATACGAATTTTATCTTCAGGAGAAACACGAGCATATACGGCTACATCTTTTACTTTTCGAGTGAGATCAACATCATCTAACTTTTTAAGATCCTCTCCAGTAAGTAATTCATCATTTTCTTCCATGATGTGTAACTCAGTTGCAATAGCACGTGCGGTAACCATATGGTCCCCTGTAATCATAACAGGGCGGATTCCCGCACTTTTACACATAGCTACAGCATCAAAGGCCTCTTTTCGAGGAGGATCCATCATTCCAATAAGACCAATGAAGTGAAGGTCTGTTTCTATATGTTCACTATCATACTCTGTTTTGCCCTCTATATACTTGATAGCTACCCCAATAACACGTAATGCATTTTTTCCCATTTGAGCATTAATCTTTAGTGCTTTATCCATATCACCTGTTGTACAACGAGGAATAAGGGCATCAAGTGCCCCTTTTACAATAACAAGCTTTCTTTCTCCATCTTCATGGATAGTACTCATCAATTTTCTCACCGAATCGAATGGGATTTCTCCCACCCTTTTGTGTTTTTTCTCTAAATCTTTTTTATAGATTCCTTTTTTAAAACATGCCATCACAATAGCAATTTCCGTAGGGTCTCCAAAGGTAATAAGAGCATCTTGATCGATTGTAACTGTTGCATCACAACAAAGAGTGCCATAGGTGATGAGGTCTAATCCTTTATCATCACCTCTTTCTTCACTTAATGAAAATTCCTCTTCTCCTTCAACAAAAAGTGTGGTAACACTCATCTTATTTTGAGTAAGAGTCCCAGTTTTATCTGTACAAATAATAGAAGCCCTTCCTAGGGTTTCAACTGCAGGGAGGTGCCTAATAATAGCATTTTTTTTTGCCATTCGTTGAACTCCGAGACTTAACACAATAGTTACTATTGCAGGCAGACCCTCAGGGATGGCAGAAACAGCAAGAGAGACAGCTATCATTAGCATCTGAGTAAATTCAATATTATTCATCATTCCAATGATGAAGATTATGATAACAGTGGCAATCGCACTTACAGCAAGGACTTTACCAAGTGAAGAAAGAGTTTTTTGTAGAGGGGTTTTTGTTGATTTTGTATTTTTTAACAACGTTGCAATAAAACCCATCTCGGTGTGCATCCCAATTTGGGTAGCAATTGCCACGCCCCTGCCATGAACAACAGCGCATCCTGAATACACCATATTCTTTCTATCCCCTAAAGGTGATGATGGAGGAAAAATCAAATTCTCATTTTTCTCCACAGGAATAGACTCTCCAGTTAATGGAGACTCATCCACCATTACTGACTCACCCTCAATTATTCTTGCGTCACATGGAATAAGAGTTCCAGCTTCAAAGAAAAAGATATCTCCAGGAACTATCTCTTTTGATTCAATGAGAAACTCTTTATTATCTCTTTTCACCCTTATATGAGGAGATGATAAACTCTTTAATGCAAGGAGTGCTTTTTGAGCTTTCTGTTCTTGTACGAGCCCCATCACAGCATTCAAAATTACGATAACAAGGATAAGAATAGGTTCTAAAAAATCGGTAACATGACGTTCTATCAGGGCAATAACAAAAGAGACTAACGCTGCAACTATCAAGATAATAATAGTGACATCTTTAAATTGATTAAAAAATCGGGCAAGAAAAGACGTATTCTCATCTTCAGTAAGTTCGTTTTCCCCATATTGTTGTTTCCGTTGGGTAAATTGATCGAGGTTTAACCCCCTTTTCTTATCCACATTGAGGATATGTATCACTTCTTCTACACTTAAATTATGCCAATTCATCTATATATCCTCATCTCAGTATAACAACTTTTTATTGGTAAGTATTTTTCTCACATTCTCTCTAATAAGAGCATAAACAATTGCTACAAAGGGGACACCTAAGAAAATACCAATAATTCCAAATAGACTCCCACCAACTAATACCGCAAAAAGAACCCAAAGTCCTGGAAGACCAAGGGATTCACCCACAACTCGAGGATAAATAATATTTCCCTCGATTTGTTGTAAAGCAAGAAAGAGAAAAAGAAACCACAAAGCATCTATGGGGTCGTTTACAAGCATCAAAACAATTCCAATAAATGCTGCAAAAAAAGCACCTACTATAGGAATAAACGCTGCAACAGAAACAATTGATGCAATCA
>CAYZUR010000130.1:0-5650 GCA_964481535.1 uncultured Spirochaetaceae bacterium
CAAAAGAGTTCATTCTCTCTTTTATTGTTGCATTCTTTTTTTTCTTCTTCATATTCTTTGTAAATCAAATTCTTTTATATGCTCAACGTATATTAATTAAAAATGTACCTATCTCACAAATGCTCCTTCTTGTTTCCCTTAGTATGCCTCAAATCATGCTATACACTATTCCCTTTAGTACTCTATCAGCTGCAAGTATGGTAATAGGAGATCTTTCTGCAAACAACGAAACTCTTGCATTGAGAGCTGCTGGCATCTCTTTATTTAAAATGTTTAGAGCCATCATAGTTGGAGCGATCTTGCTAAGTGCAACTACCTATCTTATTGCAGATTTTCTCATTCCCTACTCTAATGCTCAGTTTAAAACACTCTATTCAACTCTCTTGAGAGATCTCCCTACAATGGAGATTGAACCTTACTCGATAAACACCATAGGAGATGTGAGTATTGTTACAGGAGAAGTAACAGATGGCGTAATGAACTCTATCCTTATATTCGACCAATCAAATAAACAAGAGAAACAGATCATTAGTGCAACAAAAGGGGAAATAGAATTAATCGATATCTCCTCTTTTATTTATCGCCTCGATTTGTATGATGTCCTATTTTTAACTAATGATTCATCGAACAAAGAAGAATATTCATATGCCGCTGGTGAGAAAATGACATACTATCTTAACTTTAGTAGTCAAATGGGACAGATCACCGATATGAGCCCCTCAAAAATGACATCTCGTATGCTACTTAGCAGAATTAAAGAAAGAGAGATAGAGTACAATGCATTGCAACTTACATTACGTAATAGAAAAGAAGAGGCAATTAACGAGAAAAATATTCTTCTTGCATCACCTAATAAAGATGATGAAGATATCATTCAACAAATAGAAGAGAAAGAAAGAGAAATTAGACGCATTATGGAAGAGCGACCTATCGACTTCTATCTTCAATACTATAGAGCAGAATTTCATAAAAAAATTGCACTAAGTATTAGCTCACTCATTCTTGCCCTTATTGCTTTTCCCCTCTCATTTATGAAGATCAAACATGGGCGACTATTTGGCTTTGGGTTATCTCTTCTTGTCGCTACCCTCTATTGGGCAATGCTCTTTGTGGGACAAAGCCAAATTATACGAGTCGCTATTCATCCCCTATATTTTATGTGGGCACCAAATGCTATTATTCTATTAGTCACTCTTTTCCTTCTTTTAAGGATGAGACGCTTATGAAAGTGTTACATAGATACTTACTTGTCTCATTTTTACGACTGGTTATTATCACCACATTTTTACTCTCATTTATTCTCCTCTTATTTGACCTGTTTTCCTATTTAGAGCAGTATCTACAAGCTGAAATAGGTTTAAAAAGTATATTATATGCTACTATTCTCTACCTCCCTGAAGCTATTGTCTTTGCAATCCCTCCCTCAGCCCTTTTTGCCTCGACGTATATTCTCTCTATGATGCATACGCACAATGAAATGATTGTCTTAAACAATTCTGGAATTAGCTTTAGAAAGTTAACCTCTGTTTTTATTATAAGTGCTATATTTCTCTCTCTCTTTCAGTTTGTTTTTAATGAAGAAGTTACAATTAAAGCAAATAAGATGAAAAGTGAATATACTCAACAAATCCTAGACTCTAATATATCTGCTGACAACAGGAATATTACGTTGTATGGCTTAGATAGGTCATATATTGTATATGCTAAACGCTTTAGTGAGGAAGATAATAAGATTACCAAAGTAAGCCTTTATCATATGAATAACGATGGATCGTTAAGAGAAAGAGTAGATGCTACTAGTGGTGTATATATAGAGGGTAAGTGGATCCTCAATAATGCAAACATCTATTCAATAGAAAATAAGATTGCCTCTTTTACCCTACAAGAGTCATATACGCCTCTCTATTTCACCCTCGAACCATCATTCTTTGCAAACAAAAACAATGAAGTAATTACAATGGATTTACTCGATGCCCTACAATATATAGAAGGTATTAAGTTGATTCGAAAAAGTGAATATAGTTTAATTGCTTCTGATGTATATAATAGAATATTTAAAAACCTAGCCCCCTTGATTCTTATCCTTATTTCCTGTTCTACTGTCTTTGCATGGAAGAAAAATGTGCTAATGTTAAGTATTATAACGAGTATTTCGATAGCAGTTGTATTCTATGTTATGCTTCTTATGGGGATGATTTTAGCTAAACAAGGGGTAATAGATCCAATTATGGGAACATTAGGTCCCATGATAATCTTATTTCTTGCTTCCATCCTCACCCTCAGTTTTAAAAGGAAATAACTCTACTATGGAAAAAATTTATCAACTTACCCATCAAGATACACATAGTGATGCTCGTTGTGGAATACTCTCCCTCCCTCATGGGAAAGTGACCACCCCAGCCTTTATGCCAGTTGGAACAAATGGAACAGTGAAAGGAATGTATCATGATGTAGTAAGTGACATCGGCTATAAGCTTATTCTTGCAAATACGTATCATCTTTACTTACGACCAGGAACTGAAGTCTTAGGTTCATTTAATGGATTACACAACTTTAGTAATTGGAAACACAATATCCTTACCGACAGTGGTGGCTTTCAAGTATTTAGCCTCTCTCAACTTAGAAAAATTAAAGAAGAAGGGGTAATATTCCAGTCTCACATAGATGGATCTCGCCATCAGCTAACCCCTGAGAAAGTAGTTGATATTCAAACTACTATTGGGAGTGACATCTTAATGTGTCTCGATGTATGTACAGCTCCAAGTATCCCATATGATGAAGCAAAAAGAGCGTGGGAGACTACCCGTAAATGGGCAATTAGATCATTTGAACATTGGAATAAGAGTGAGAAGAAAGGAAACCTCTTTGGAATAGTACAAGGAAACTTTTTTAAAGATCTACGAAAAGAGAGTGCCCTTGCTTTAAGTGAAATAGGATTTCCTGGTATTGCAATCGGTGGATTAAGTGTAGGAGAAACGAGTGAAGAATTTGCCGAATACCTTGCCTATACAACTCAGTTTCTTCACTTGGATGTTCCTCGCTATGTAATGGGGATTGGAACACCTGATTATATATTAGAAGCAGTAATGAATGGAATTGACCTCTTTGATTGTGTCCTTGCAACGAGGAGTGGAAGAAATGGTAGTGTCTTTACTGATGATGGGATGATTCAATTAAAAAGGGCAACTCATGAAATGGATCACGGTCCTATTCAAGAAGGATGTACCTGCACAGCATGTACTAAATATTCTAGAGGATATTTACGTCATGTATTTAAAGCCAAAGAGATGATAGCTGGAATGTTAGCAACTGAACACAACCTTACATACCTATATAACTTTATGAATAATATTAGAGCTTCTATTAATGAAAACCGTTTCCATGAATTTAAATCATCGTATTTGGAACGCTATTATGGAAAAAAATGAGGAAACAACCCTCTCTAATGTAAAAAAGAATTCCCTTATTCTTATGCTTTTTACGTTTATATCACGCCTATTAGGAATCGTACGAGCTCGAGTTGTTGCAACTTTTTTTGGTGCAAGTGGAGTAGGGGATGTTATTAACTTTACTTTTAATATCCCAAACAACTTTCGTAAGCTCTTTGCTGAAGGAGCTTTTAATAGTGCTTTCATTCCTGTTTTTACTCGATTAATTGTCACGCCAGATCGTCAAAAAGAGCTATTAAGAACCTTAGCAGGCTTTCAAATAGCAATTATGAGTCCTATAATAATTCTCACATACCTGTTTAGAACTCAGGTCATTACATTCTTTAGTGACTTTAGTGACCCCTCTCTCATTCTATTAGCTTCTCACTTACTTCCCCTTTTTATGATCTATTTAGCTCTTATCGCGTTTTATGCTTTGCTCATTGGTGTGCTGCAATCACATAATCTTTTTGTAACAGCCGCTATTGCTCCCCTTATATTTTCAATAACAGTTATTGCCTCAATTATCCTATTTTCGTCAACCTTAGGCCCTTATTCATTTGTTTTGGGGGTTATTGTTGGGGGCATTCTACAAACTGGGTTTACATTTATTAGGGTAAAAAGACTCACTTATGATGCCCATATTACGTTCAATTTTACCAATAAAGATTTCATCGATGTGATGCGTAGATGGGGACCTGTTACAATATCTGCAATAATTACGATAATAGGGCAACAAATTGCCTTTTATTTAGCCTCAACCTTAGAAACTGGCAGTGTGACCTACTTTAGTAATGCTATCATTATATGGCAAGCACCATATGGAATATTCTTTGGAGCTATTGCAACTTCAATATTTCCATCTCTTGTAATAGCTGGAAGTAATAAAAATAAAGTCTTCATGAAACGCCTCACCACCCATGGTCTTATCTCTTTGCTTGCACTTCTTCTTCCAGCTCTGTTATTACTCACAATAGTCGGAGATCAAACAAGTGTCGTTCTTTTAACAAGTGGAAAATATACTCTACAAGATGCATTACGTACAAGTGATGTGCTCTTCTTTTATGCCCTTAGTATGCCCATCGCTGCTTGGTATACATTTTTACAAAGAGTCTCTTATTCAATTGATGATTTCACCCCATCTCTCATTATTACATCCATTGTAGCTCTTATTGATATTATAAGTATGATCATATTATTAAGGGTGAGAGGCGTGGTAAGTAGTATTTCTCTTGCAAGTATAATCAGCTTTTCAATAGGACTCATCATATATGTAGTCTATTTATTAAAAAGAGACGTCCTTAATATTATCAATAAAGAATTTATCACACATATTATGAAGATAGGCCTCTCTAATATCCCTTTGGCTATGTTTTTATGGTATATGAACACAATACTCACACCAGCACTCTTTTTGGAAGTGAGAACAATCGTTGCCTTTCTCTTACTAAGTGCCCTCTATATAGCAGCTATAATGATTACCTATCTTGCATATAGAATTGCACATATTGATGTGATGGGATTATTCAAAAAAAAATGAGAGGGTAGGTATTAATTACTCTCTCATTACAACACTTAATAGTATAGATTACACACTAAGTTTCTTAATTGATTCAACGGTAAAATCATAGGATGTCTCATTGATATCAAAAGCAAATCTCTCTCCAACTTTGTGGTTTAACAGTTTAGCGCCAAATGGTGCTAAATAACTGATAATGTTCTCATTAGGATTTGATTCCCAAGGACCAAAGATTTGGTACACATTTATATCATGAGTAATATGGTTTGTAAGGGTCGTTTCTGTTCCAAAAGATATTTTTGATGAATCTATTGTATCAGGTCTAACAATAGCCGCTCTCGATATCTCATCAGTCAAACGCATCATAGTAGTATTTAAGATACCTTGTTTTTCCTTAGCTGCTTTGAATTCTGAATTTTCTCTTAAGTCTCCTAAGTCTAGGGCTGCACCTATTTCACGAGAGTTTTCTGGTATTTCAACATTCATCAAATGGTCTAATTCGTTTTGCTTCTCAATAAATCTTCTCTTAGTTACAAGAAGGCCACTACTAACAAGTTCTGTTGAACTAAGTTCTTCACCTAAGAATGTGAAATTTGGGAATTTCTCTAATATTGTATGCTTGATTTCTATTTTCTTTGATACATCGAGGCCACCCATTCTCTGAATAATAAAGTTTATCCGTTGAGCTTGCCCTTCATTTGAA
>CAYZUR010000131.1:0-5636 GCA_964481535.1 uncultured Spirochaetaceae bacterium
ACTTCTTGCAATGACTCTTGAGCTAATGTAATAGATGGCTGAAAAGAGTGCTCCCTTGCAATATTGAGTAGATCAAGTAAATAAGATCCTCTTACATAGTTAAACCCTAGTAAATCAATAAACCGTGATGTCTTCTCTATTTCTGCTGTAAAGATAGTCTTTACTGTCTCTTTTTCAATTTTTCTTCCTGTTCTTCGAATAAACTTTAAGATATTGCTAATACCTGCTCTTTTTTTATCCCAAGAAATTGTGTCTGGTGTGGTGAAAAGACTTCTAAGAGCTGAAAGGGCAGTTCCCATACTCTCAATAAAAAGTGTCTCATTTAACACATTTTTTGCGTTTTGTACTAAAAGAGTGTAGTGAGAAATATTGTTAGCAACACTAAATATCTCTTCATCACTCATGCAGTTCATCGATCTATCAATCCAACTGTAGACCTCTTCAAGCATTTTTATGGGAATAGCTGATGAGGTATATTCATATTTCTCCTCATTACCTTCTTTTTTGCTTCTCATAGAAACAATGTATCCATTATCATCATTCGTGTTCACCATTGTTTCAATAACATGAGTTTTCTTTAGTTTTGTATCAAGTAAGGTCAGGGTAAAATGTTTTTCTCGATCATTATGTTGCACATATTTTGTCAAGATAAATTTCCCATACACGTCTTTTCTATCTTCAAGGGTGGCAAAACTTCGATTCATCAGAAAATATGCAGCAGCTTCACTCTCTCCAAAAGGGAGAGTGAGTATACTCTTTGCAATTGTTCTTCCAGAACCATCGCTTCTTTTATTACTTTTTGCATGACTTAAGATCTGGAAAAATTCTTTTATCAGGTCTACATCAGTAAATGGTTGGTAAAGTGCAGCACACTGTATCCCATACTGAATATTCTGTTTTGGTTCAATTCCCCCAATGTCATTAAAAAACCAGCCGCAGGATGTGAACATATAGTGTTTAAATCGTTGACCTTCAAGAATTCGTGCTAATGATTGTTTATCATCAATTGTGACACCCTTCTCTTCTAATTGAACAAAAAAGGTATCAATATCGATAAAGTTGCTCATCACATTTGAGTAGGAATGAAGAAGTTCGTCACTTTTAATAGAATCTTTTGTAATAATCTTCACCTGTTTAGCAAAGATTATATCAGCATGGTCTCCAAGAAAGGTTACCGCTTCTCGTAAGGGGGTTCTCCACTTCTGATTCCACCCCTCCAATGCTCCTGTGTTACATCCACAATCTTTATACCATCGTGAAACACCGTGAATACATGACCAGCTACTCCCTTTTCCCTCTTCTCCAGGGATAAGAATTGCTTTTTTAGTAGGAGTGAAGGTATCGAGGTAGCATGCATAGTTAGTGAGATAAAAGTCTTCCTTCTCCCCAATCTTTTTAATAAGGGCAGCTAAGGCCATGTCACCAAAAGGTTCATGGTGTCCATAAATTTCTCCATCAGTTGCTGTGTGAATAAGGGGAGGGTTGTATGCGCTTTTAATTTGTGCAAGTTGCTTATACATGTGATTTGCATCTTTTAAAAGATGACCAAAACTAATTTGAGAAGCTAAGTCTGGGTGATAAAAAAATGCATTAATTGAACCATTATTATTGCCATCAACTAAAAAAGGTTCACTATATGGAACTTCAAAGGGCCGAACATCAATCATTTTTCCTTCATCATTTTCAACACTTGCCACTTGGTAGGGAGATAAAATAATGTAGCGAATCCCTTTTTCAATGAGGATGTCGATAGTATTCTTGTTTACAGCAGTTTCTGGAAGCCACATTCCTTCTGGAAAACGATTAAATCGATGGGTGAAATCTTCAATTCCCCATGTAATTTGTGTTCTAATATCATCATCATTTGAGAGGGGAAGGATCGTGTGGTTATATGCTTGTGCGATTGCATTTCCATGACCCAGCCTTTCTACGCTATTTTTATCAGCTTCTTGTATCTTCAAGTATGTTCTACTATGGTACTTTTCCATCCAAGAAAGGAGGGTTGGGCCAAAGTTGAAAGAAATATATTCATAGTTGTTGATAATATCGAGTACATGACCAAACCCATCAAGATAACGGGAGTAGGCATTTGTTCTATAGCATTCACTATAGACTCTCTCATTCCAATCTGCTGCAGGTTTTGCAGAAGGTTGTTGTGGAATTATTTCTACAAGAGGATTTTCTCTTGGTGGTTGATAAAAATGGCCATGTAAAATTACAGGTATTTTGTGTGTATTTTCTTGTCTCATAATTTGTAATGATATCACACTTAGGGCATACATTTATAGTATATGTATCGTAAAATCATCTGACAAAAGTGATGTTTATTCTAAATTTAGATAAATACTAATACTGTTAAGCCTTTTTATTGAAGCAGATGAAATAGTTATTGGTCTATTCACTCAAATAGAGAGGATGAGCTCGAGAAAAAAAGTGAGGCACATAAAGATCTTTACCATCTCTCTAGCGAATTGTATCACCATCGGTAGTATCCTCTTTTGTAAACTGATATACGTATCTTTACGTATATTGTATCTGTATCGTAGCGGATAAAGAATAACATTCAATGTAGTATGGGGGGATACCTCTTGTTTTCAAGGGGGAGTAGTCATAGGCATAATGAAGAGAACGATTGTAATAATCTTGGCTCCATAGAGAGCGCATTAATGAGGTGAAAAAAACCCTTTACGAAGGAAAATATGTTGATAATCTATGTTTTATCTCTCAAAAATTCACCTAGCAGATAGTATGTGCTATGAGACTTTACTCTAAGACGTGCCTCCTTTATATATCAGTAGTTGTGTTGACACTTTAGGATGAATTCTCTAACATAAGCCATTGTAATGATACATTTTTCATACATTTTTGATAGGAGTACATATGATTATCCCAAATATTGAAGCTTTATCAATAACAGAGTTACGTTATATAGCGATCAAGCATGGAATAGATGGTGCTGATCTGTTAAGTCAAGAAGACCTAGTAGAAGCCCTTCACGATTTCTATGATGAATTCGGTAGAGGCTTACCTACAATGAGCGCCCTCTATTCTCCTTCATCACAAAAAAGGTTTATGACCTCTTTAGTAGAGGAAACAAGTGAGTATGAAATTGGGGAACTTCCTGGTGTTGTCGACTTACCTGAGATATATAGTGAAACATCGATTCATTTGTTATTAAAAGATCCTTCTTGGGCCCACACGTACTGGAGTGTATGTCCTTCTGAGATGGAAAAATTAACGAAAAATAATAGAACAGTTTCGTTCTTTTTGCGAGTTAATCAGTGTGGTGAAGATAAAAAAGTTATTGATAGTTTTGATATCAGTGTTGGTAATGATGACATTTCTTGGAATGTGAATCTCATAGCTAAAGGATATACCTACTTTGTTTCTCTTCATTATGATGACTCCTTTGGAGAGAGTGGAATTCTATGTTCATCAAATAAGATTACAACATGTGCCGGGTATTATTATCGTAATCCCGAAGCATTAGTAGAAGATGAAAATGCTTTTCACTTGATGTTCTCATCATTAGTTACAAAAGGTGGTATCATGGTAGACTCTTCGCCTATACATGAAATTTTCGACAATCTAGATAAAAGAGGCAATAATTAATGAAGGCAAAAGCAAGAAGTTCAATTGGATTTATCCTTAATGCCCATATGCCGTTTGTTAGACATCCTGAATATCCTAAATTTTTAGAGGAAGATTGGTTGTTCGAAGCAATTAGTGAAACATATCTCCCCTTATTGAGAAAGCTGAAAAAACTGAGAGAGGAAGAAATTCCATTTAAACTTACTATGAGTCTCTCTCCAACACTTTGTACGATGTTAGCAGATCCTATTTTGCAAGGAAGATTTACCAACTACTTACGATTACATCAAGAACTTGGTGAAAAAGAGGTCGTTCGCTGTGCAATAGAGAATCCGGATCTTCTACCAATAGTTCATAAATACCTTGATCAAATCAAAAATAATGTAAAAGATTATTTTGAAGAATATCATTGTAATATTTTAGTAGGCTTTAATGATTTAGAAGAGAGTGGGCATGTAGATTTAATTACTACTGCTGCAACTCATGCATTTTTGCCCCTCTACAGTGAATATCCTGCAGCAGTAAATGCTCAAGTTGAACTTGCCGTACAGTCTCACATTAACTTCTTCAAACGACGTCCCAAAGGATTTTGGCTCCCTGAGTGTGGTTATTACCCTGGGGTAGAAGAGTATTTAAAGAATGAAGAACTCTCTTTCTTCCAACTTGGAGCTCAAGCTCTCTCTTTAAGTGAAACTCCTGTAAAAAGGGGAAATTATGCACCTATCGTTACCCCAAGTGGAGTGTATGGATTTGCAAGAGACTTCCATCTCACAAACCTTGTGTGGTCAAATGTTGAAGGATATCCTTGTGATCCTCTCTATAGAGAATTCTATCGAGATATTGGATATGACTTACCGATAGAATATATTGGCCCCTACATTCATGAACCTGAAGTGAGAGTCTTTACTGGCTTTAAGTACTTTGCAATCACAAACAAAGGCAATAATAAAAAGCACTATGATATAGAAGCTGCATCAAAACGGGTAAAAGAGCATGCTCAAAACTTCTTATTTGAAGTAAACAAGAAGACTGAAAAGTTAGAAACAATGATCGATAGACCCCCTTTCTATACCTTAGCATTCGATGCAGAGCTATTTGGTCATTGGTGGTATGAAGGACTCGATTGGTTAGAAGAGGTAATTAGACTTACCGCAGCATCGGAAAAAACGATATTACAAACACCGCTAGAATACACTATTAAGTATCCCCAAGCCCAAGAAGTTACCCCCGCATTTAGTAGTTGGGGTGAAGGTGGGTATGCTGATGTGTGGACTGATGGGGTAAATGTATGGACATATCGCCATATTCATAAAGCAATTGAAAGAATGGAAGAGCTGGCAATTAGATTCCCTCATCAATCTTCCCTTAAGAAAAGATTCCTTAATCAAGCATCGAGAGAAGTCCTTTTATCAATGGCAAGCGATTGGCCTTTTATTATTCACAATGGAACAAGTACCTCATATGCAAAAAAGAGATTGACTGATCACTTGAAGAATTTTAATGTTGTGTATGAACATATGTGTAAGAACGCTGTTAATACTGAGTGGCTTGTGAAATCAGAGAAAAGAGATAATATCTTCCCAGATATTGATTATAATCTCTTTGATGCCGATTGTGTTCGTAACCGCTATAACGGGTAACTATTAGGGCTCTCTACTCCATTTCTTAAGATACTCTTTAGCTTTTACGTACGATAATTCAGTATAAAGATGGGTGTTACTTAACGCCTCATCTTCATAATCTGCATCTTTCTCCCAGTCATTATCTTCATCAGTAACAAAACATCCAGTACTATTTATCCTCACTATATACTCTGCTTCACTGCTGTTTTCATGTAATCGAGCGAAATATCTTGTGTGTTTTTCATCTATAAGCATGTTTATTTCTCCATGCACTACAATACTCATATTTATACCACCTCTCAACACTTTTTTACGAAAAATGAGTAAAAATTACCGACTTGGGACACAAGTGTATACCCATTTTACTCATCTATATGTAAATGCCACGCATAATGTGTCTATCATGAGTTGAGTTCGAGTGGA
>CAYZUR010000132.1:0-5630 GCA_964481535.1 uncultured Spirochaetaceae bacterium
CAAAGTTGTAGAGAGGTAAATTAATATGAAAAGGTCCCAAATAAATAGCATAATAGATAATTCAATAAAACTTATTGAAAAATATCAATTTCTCATTCCAGGTTTCTCTTATTGGAACCCTGGAGATTGGGAACATGAAAAGAAAGATTGTCAAGAAATTAAAGATAATATGTTAGGATGGGATATCACAGACTTTGGTAGTGGTGACTTCCTATCTCGTGGACTTGTAATGTTAACAGTAAGAAACGGGAATTTACACAATAAAGAGAAATATCCTAAAGCCTATGCAGAGAAACTTCTTATTACAGAAGAAGGACAAGAGACTCCTTGTCACTTCCACTGGTCAAAGATGGAAGATATTATTAATAGAGGAGGAGGAGACTTATTAGTAGAGCTGTGGAACGCTACAGCTGATGAAAAAAAAGATACTACTCCTGTCCACTATTCTATGGATGGCAAGCGCTATGTTACAGAACCCGGTATTCCAATTCTCGTTCGTCCAAGTCAAAGTATCACATTAGAGACACGAACATATCATCGGTTTTATGGTAAAAAAGGAACAGGAACAGTTCTCCTAGGAGAAGTGAGTTCAGTAAATGATGATACTACTGACAACCGTTTTCTAGAAAAGCATCCCCGTTTCCCATCTATCATAGAAGATGAGAAAGCAAAGTACCTTCTCATAACAGAGTACTAGAAGAATAGAATAAAACAGAACAGAACCAAAACACCATGGAGGTGAGTCATGTCTCGAATTGCACAGATAATGAATCTAGCTAAACAAACACATACCATAATCCCAGCTTTTAATATCCCCTATATTCCTATGATGGCGCCTGTAGTAAGAGCCCTAGAGGAGATGAATACTTTTGGTTTAATAACGGTTGCAAGGTTAGAGTGGGTTAAGTTTGAGTCAATAAGTCTAGAAGAGATAGCTAAAGAGTATAGAAGGGTAGGGAACCCTCACTTCACATCTCTTCATCTCGACCATATTCCAGTCCTTGATGAAGACGGCAAAATAGTTGATTACATTGATGATATAGACAGGGCCTTAGCGGCCGGTTACTCATCTGTGATGATTGATGGATCAAGACTCACTCTAGTAGATAATATTAAAGCTGTTCGAGACATAGTAGAGATGGCTCATGAAGTAGATGTTCCCGTTGAAGCAGAACTTGGCGCTGTTATGGGTCATGAAAGTGAAGGCATCCCGGATTATGATGAATTGTTTAACTCAGGGAAAGGGTTCACTGATATTAAAGACGCTATACTGTTTGTAAAAGAAACCGAACTCGACTGGCTCTCTGTTGCAATAGGAAGTGTTCATGGAGCTATTACAGCAAGTGCACGAAAACAAAAGAAAGTGACTGCTCGATTAAATATTGAGCATCTAGAAATATTAGACAATGCTTTGAATATTCCTCTTGTATTACATGGAGGTTCAGGTATTGCTCTCACCTTTCTAGAAAAGTCTTTCAACCATGGTATTGCTAAATTAAACATTGCAACTGATATCAGGCAACCGTATGAAGCTCTAAAAGATATCTCTATTACACAAGCACAGGATGCTGTGTATGAAGCGATGATTGAAATTATCGAGAGGCTAAAGATAGAGCAATCAGCGAGTGTTCTGCTAAAGGAGTGAAATAAATGAGCTTAATGGGAATAGATATTGGAACTTCTGGCTGTAAAACAGCTATTTATAGTGTAAGTGGAACTCAAATCTCTTCTTGTAGAAGGTCATACTCTCCAATATTGACTCATCCAGGGAGAATGGAGTTCGATTGTAAGGTGATGCTGGATGCCATTTTAGAGACTATAAAAGAGGCAATAAAGGAATCAAATGATAAGAGGGACCCGGTTACGGCTCTCTCTGTTGGTTCATTTTCTGAAGCTGTTGTTCCTATCAGTAAGGATGGAACAATCCTTGGTAACAGTATTGCTGGTAGCGATAATAGGCACAGTTCCTCTATTGATATATTAAAGAAGATAGATCCTCAATACTTCTATACCATAAACCCTAATATTCTCAGCTTCACCTACACCTATCCCAAGTTAGCTTGGTACAGGGATGAAATGCCAGAGGTGTATGCTAATGTGTGGAAATTCCTGAACTGGTCTGATTTTTTAGTCTATTATCTCACATCAAGTGCAGCATCTACCTATAGCCACGCAAACAGAACTCTCTTGTTCGATATCAGGGCAGAGGATTGGTCAGATGAGCTACTAGAAAGAGTGAATATTGACAGGTCTAAGTTAGCTGATACTGTTCCAAGTGGAACTGTAATGGGGGTAGTGAAACCAGATGTAGCCAGAAGTTTAGGTTTTACTACCTCTGTTTCTGTTGTCTCTGGTGGACATGATCAGTGTTTGAATGCTTTGGGTTCTGGTGCAATTCAAGAGGGGCAATCAGTGACTGGGATTGGTACGTTTGAATGTACAACAATAGTGTTTGATTCTTTGCCAGATCAAAAACTGATGCTTTCTCTTAATTTGAATATTGAGCACCATGTGCTCACTAATAAATATGTAACTCTTATTTATAATCAAGGGGGATCTTTGCAGACGTGGTTTATGAAAGTGTTTGCTAAAGAATTAATTAAACAAAAAAGAAGCGAAAGAGAAATCCTAGAAATTTTAACCAATGAAGCTCCAAATATTCCCACCTCTCTTATATTCATTCCCACCATAGAGCCAACTGGTGCCCCTTACTTCTTTGCTGGGATGAATGGTTCATTTCATAACATACATGCAGGTACAACAAGAGGAGATATGTATAGAGCTCTATTAGAAGGTGAGTCGATGTATTCACTTGAAACTATTACCACTCTCGCTACAAAAGGCTTTCACATGGATGAAATTATTGCCTCTGGTGGAGGAAGCCGATCTGACTTATGGCTACAGATAAAAGCAGACATCTTTGGTAAAACAGTAAAAAGAACAAGCTTCATTGACTCAGGAACAGTAGGAGCAGCTCTCTTAGCAGGAATTGCAACAAAAGAATATTCTACTGCACAAGAAGCTATACACACCATCAATAAAAACCAAACACTATTCACCCCAAACAAAGAAAATAACAGACTTTATCAGCAACACATAGAATCATTTCAAAAGATGTTTAATGAACATGGAAGTACATAAGAGGGGAGTAATCTCAGCTTCCCTTATAGCATTGAAATGGGCTTCCTTATCTCCTTTAGAGATCTTCTCATTTGATTTCACTCTATTACACCATAGTTTTATTTCTACAGAAAATAATCATTTGAAGTGAGAAAAAAGAAAAATTCTTATATAGGGTTTTTCTCAATTTTTCTTAAAAGACGAGTATAATGAAGCATCACATATTCAAGGAGTGTAGGTATGAAAACACTTAAAGTATTATTAGTCGGAGAGTCTTGGATTTCTCATAGTTCACATATTAAAGGATTTGACCATTTCTCTTCTTCAAGCTATGAAACAGGTCATTACTATTTAAAGAAGGCTTTAGAGAAGGATGGAACTATTGAACTTATCCACATGCCATCTCACCTAGCAACAGAAGAGTTCCCTTATACTCTAGATGGTTTAGATAAGTATGATGTTATCATCTTGAGTGATATTGGCTCCTCCTCCCTTTTATTAAATAGAAAGGTCTTTGTGGATGGAGAAGTTTCTCCTAACCGCTTAACACTTATAAATGAGTGGGTGAAAAGGGGAGGCGGGTTTTGTATGGCAGGGGGATATCTCTCCTTTGGAGGCTTTAGTGGGAGTGCTAAATACCACCACACTCCAATTGAACCAATTCTTCCAGTTGATGTCTATCCGTATGATGACAAGAGTAGAAGTACCTGAAGGGGTGATAACTACTGTAGTAGATCCAGAGCACCCAATAGTAAAAGGGGTACCTCAACAGTGGCCACCACTATTGGGGTATCAGGAGGCTATTCTTAAAAAAGAAGCTCACCTTATAGCTAAATCTCACTATGGCCATCCCCTCATTGCAACAATGAATTGGGGTAAAGGACGCACAATGGCATGGATGAGTGACATTGGACCCCATTGGTGTCCTAAAGTATTTGCCGAGTGGAATGGATATGAAAAGATGTGGCAACAAGCTGTTATATGGTTAGCGAATAAATGAAACAAGATAAAAATACGAGATGAATTTCTCATTCATTTAGAACTAGAAAAGAGACAAACACTCTTTCCCATGCTCTTATCACAACATAGAGCTCATCTAGATAAAGAGCATTGCTTTCATCTTGCTGAGCTTTCCCCCTCTTTTAGAGCTCTCCTCCTTGCAATATCTATCTATTGCATAGGGGGAAGAGCTCTTCATCTTTCCCTTAAAAGGGGATATGAAAATTAAGAGAACCGTAAAGAAGAGTTCTTTCCCTATAATAGAAAGATCCCTAGCTGTAGTGTTACCTCCTTTATCCTAGAAGAAGGGAAGAAGGTAGAGTGATACTACATAAAAATAATTTTTTCATCTCAAATAAGTTTTAATTATTTATCATTCTTTTTCAATGAGTGATTATTGATGTTGGCAATAGAAAGATATAGTTTATTATATACAATATAATATTTTGTATCTTCTATATCTTGTTAGATATGAAATGTATTTAATGATAAATAATTTTTAATGTGGTGTTGTGGTGTCACCAGATTTTTGTTGACAGGTGCTATATTGCATGGTAGTCTCTTCATAGGTTAATAGAAGGAGACCAAAATGAAATTATCTAAAAGAGTATTAGTTATGTTCTTAGCAATATGCACATTAACAAGTGTATTCGCTACAGGACAAAATGAAAAAGGTTCAGCTGCTGCAGCTGAAGGCTATCCTAAAAATGCAATTCAGATCGTTGTTCCAGCAAACCCAGGTGGGGATACTGACATGACAGCAAGATTCATTGCAAAAGAGATGGAAAAAACATTAGGCGTATCAATGCCAATTGTTAACATGGCAGGTTCTGCTGGAACTCTTGCTGCAAATGATGTAATAAATTCTGCAGCCAATGGATACAAAGTGATGTATTTCCACACAGATGCAATTGTAAGTAACTTATTAGGAGTTAATCCTCATAAATGGGATACTGCATTTGAAATTGCAGGAATTCCATCGTATGTAGAAAACTTTGCAATGTTTACTTCATCTAGTTCCCCTTATAATACACTGCAAGAACTCATTGCTTACGCAAAAGATCCTAAAAACAAAAAGCTAATCTATTCAACAGACATTGGTTCAATCAACCAAGTACTCGGAAGAGTAATTCAGAAGAAAGCTGGAATTAACTTTATTGAAGTTGACGGTGGAAATGCTGCAAACAGAGTAGCAGCTCTTAAAGGCAAGCAAATTGATCTCGTATGCTTACCATATAACGTTGCTCAAGATTACGTCACCAATGGCGACTTTAAATGCATAGGTCTTATTGCTTCAGATAGAAATAGCTTTATTGAAGGCGTTCCTACATTTAAAGAACAAGGAATGGATGTAAGCTATAAGAAGTTCTTCTTCTTTGGATTCAAAAAAGGGACTCCTCAATCAATAGTTGACACATTCACCGCATCAATTAAACAAGCTTGTGAATCACCCTCTTATGCAAAAGATTTAACAAAATATGGGATGAAACCAATCTACTTAAATCCAAGCG
>CAYZUR010000133.1:0-5588 GCA_964481535.1 uncultured Spirochaetaceae bacterium
AGATGGCGCATACGATCTCATATTCATTGCAATCTTCTTTAACCCACTCGATAAATGTGGGCTTTGCAGTTCACTATTACTTGCAAGGGCTCCAGCAGAGAGGTTAAAAGCAAGAGACTCATATATGCTTAAAGCGATAGTCTCTTCTCCTACTTTTTGATGAATCTTAATGAGAT
This sequence comes from uncultured Spirochaetaceae bacterium, assembly GCA_964481535.1. Lineage (GTDB taxonomy): Bacteria > Spirochaetota > Spirochaetia > Sphaerochaetales > Sphaerochaetaceae > SABI01. The sequence goes on from CAYZUR010000133.1 coordinate 177, forward strand.
TATTATCTTCATAAATATCAATATACTGTCTCAAGTCATTCACATAACGACTTATAGTAGATCTATGTACTCCAAGTCTTCGTGCTATTTCAGATCTTCTAAGTCCTTCTGGGTGACTATGTAGAAGAAGTTCTAATTGGGCTACTCTTTCCCCTTTCATTTGCTGTCCTTTTCTGCACCAAAATGCAACACTATTTTCTTTAGTATATCATGTAATGTATCGTTATCACATCAAAAATGTTGCATTTTATTGCATGTTATGGTTTGATGAGCGCATGGAAGAACAAATAATTCTTATGGAAATGAAATTAGCCTATCTAGAAGACACAGTGAAAACACTTAATGAACTCATAATTCAAATGGGTCACAAAATAGATTCATTAGAGTCAAAGAAAGATATGCTACAAGAACAGGTCTCTTCACTTATGGACTCAAGGCAAGAAATGCCCCATATAAGGCCACCTCATTATTAAAATGATTCTCTTTTCTTCCAATTAGTAGTGGAAAAACAAAGAGGTATCTCGTTCCCATCTTCCTCTATCTTTACGATGTGATGGAAGAGGGTAAACTCATCCACATTATCAGAATAATCATCTCCATAGCCTGTATAACAGATAATAGAGTCGTCGCGAAAGGCTTGTTTTAAATAAGAGATATCAACAAACGATGGTTGGTAGGTATCAAGAAGGGCGAAAGGAAGGGAGAAAATCATCCACTGAAGATAGGCAACATTGTTGATATGAAAGTTGCTATCACTATCTTGGTACTGTACCTGAATAGGATTTTTCTCTACCTTCTTATAATCTTCCGGTGTAAAAGAGAGCCGTTTAGCCATTTGTGGGTCAACAAGTCTCCCCGATTCTGATAAAAGCTTTTTATACCTTTCATCAGGTTTAATGATGCGATAATTATTTTTATCAATGATAAGCCAAAGAGTCATAGATTCAAATAAAAGGATCTCAGAGTCTTCACTATATCCTCTACATCCTCTTGGATAATAAAACTTATAAGGAATTTGAGGCCATGTTTCTACATGAACGGTTGTGGGCCAAATGGCCCATTTGTGGACCGTCATCTGAGTTCTTGTTACCACCCATGTTTTGTCTTCTTCTAGTAACTGAGGAATTCCTATTTCTAGATTGTAGGCATGCATTGCAGCTGATTCTTGCATTAAATCAAAATAGGTTTCAATTCGAGTCGTATAGTGGGGGTCTGCATCTCTCGAATGTAATAGGAAATTCTCTTTAGCGATACCATGTTCAACTTTCATAACTATTTCTCTTTTTTGTTTTTATAAAATCTAAGTAACGATCTTCCATAGATCCTTTCGTCAATAAGGACGAGCGAACCTACTTTTTCTGTCATCGACGACTGCTCTTCTTTTGGATAGTGAATAATAAAAAGGCCCCCATCGACTACAAGTTGCTTTTTATTGACAGCTTCGATTAATTCTATCTTTTCTTTCATTGGGAAAGGGGGATCTGCGTATACAATATCATACGACATTTTAGCGGTTGGAATAAAACGAAATACATTAGCCATAAATAATGAAATAGGGGAGTCGACTATTGAGATGTTTTTTAAAATAGTAGGTTTTTTTTGTCGATCCATCTCTACAAGATGCACTGGTTGTGCCTCTCTTGATGCAGCTTCAATTCCAACAAGACCACTACCAGAAAAAAGGTCTAAGAAAGAGAGATGGTACATATCTCCTAAAATAGAAAACATAGATTCTCTCATTCTATCCATAGCGGGTCTAATCACCCCTGGTGGGCAAGTAATCACTCTTCCACGATATTTTCCTGATGTAATTCTCATAATACCTCTACTGTACGGAAAAAGGTTGAAAAATGCAACATGACCTATTCTCCCCTTTCTTCTTGAGAGAAATAAGGGGCTTCAAGCATGACTCTTCGTATCGTAGCATGCTCTAGTAATAGTAGTCCTTCATCATGTTCAATAATATGTTCAACCTCACTTTTTACTGTGGCCAGAAGCTCGATATTGCTTGTAAGGGAGGCAAATTTTAATTTTAAAAATCCAGATTGTTTTGTTCCAACAACCTCGCCAGGACCCCTTATCATCAGATCTTGTTCCGCAATATAAAACCCATCATTAGACTCTTTCAATACCTTGATTCGTTTTAATGCATCTTCTGATAAAGGAGTTTCATATACTAAGAAACAATATGATTGTAAGGTAGACCTTCCCACTCTCCCTCTAAGTTGATGGAGGGCAGAGAGACCAAACCTTTCGGCATGTTCAATCACCATTACTGTGGCATCTGGAATATCGAGTCCTACTTCAACAACGCTGGTGCTTACCACATACATTAATTCTTTTTTTCTAAATTTTCTAATAATCGAAATTTTTTCACTCTCATCTAACCTACTGTGAATTAGTGCACTTGGAATATTAGGGTAGATTGTCTTGAGATAATCAAACATAGATGTAACATCTCTTAGAGTTGACTCACCCTTGTCATCGATACGTGGATAGACAAAATATGCTTGATGATTTCTTTCAAATTCAACACTAACAGCCTCATACATTCTTTTTCTGCTCTCATTAGAAACCAAATAGGTAATGATAGGAATTCTCCCTACAGGCATTTCTCTAATAGTGCTTATGGTAATATCACCAAATACGGTGAGGGCAAGAGACCTTGGAATTGGGGTAGCACTCATCATTAAAACATCTGGTGTTTTCCCTTTTTCTAATAAGAGTGTCCTTTGGACAACTCCAAATCGGTGTTGTTCATCAATAATGATATAGGCAAGATCTGCAAATTCAACTTCACTAGAAAAAAGGGCATGTGTTCCAATTGCAATATCGATTTCTTTGTTCTTTAAAGCGTTTAGTAGATACCCCCTTGCCTTATTCTTAACAGAACCAGTAAACAGAGCAATGCGAACTCCAAGAGGTTCTAGATAGAGGGCAGCTTGTTCAGCATGCTGACGAGCTAGGAGCTCTGTTGGTGCCATGAAGGCCACCTGTCCACCATTAGCAATAACATGGAGAGCAGATATCCAGGCAACGAGAGTCTTTCCTGAACCAACATCCCCTTGAAGCATTCTATTCATTGGTTGTGGGAACAATAACTCTTTTTTTATCTCTTGTAATACATTTTTTTGGTCTGATGTGAGGGTGAAGGGAAATGACTCGATACACCTTTTTTCAAGGTCACTATAGAGAGCCGGAGTGTTCGTATCTACATGAGAGAGTCCCTTTTTCTTCGTGATAGCCATAAAGAGATAAAATAGTTCAGTAAATGCAAGGGTATGGCCAGCCTGTGCTATTTCATCTCTGCTAATTGGCCTATGCAACTTAACAATTGCTTGATGAGTTGTGAGCAGATTATACTTATCAATAATATAATTGGGAAGTTCATTTTCTAATTTCTCATTTTCCTCTAAAATATAGGAAATATGTCTTCTTATAAGAGATTGATTTAACCTCCCCGATAAAGGGTAAATGGGGAGTAATTTCCCAAAAGCATCAATATTGCTAAGATCACCCTCATCTGATAAAGGAATCATTTCAAATTGAGAACTTTGCAATTCATTATAGTGGTAGGTAAATTGTCCATATACATAAAATTTACTTTTTACTCGAAGTACTCTTTCTAAAAAGTTTCTATTAAAACACAGCAAAGAAGCTTTTTGATCTCCTTCACCACTTATATCTTGAATTGTTACTTTAAGAGTTCGTTTACTATTAAACCCAAAATACGAGTGCCTAATAACTTCAACTATCGTGTTTGCATAGGAGCCATCAGGGAGAAATGCAAGGGGAGTGATGCTCACTCGATCTTCATAATCTCTTGGAACGAGTTGCAATAAATCCCCATAGGTGGTAACAGAGAGATTATGATACGCTTCATTAATCTGTTTTCCTACCCCTTTGAGAGTTGTTACTCGTGTATTGAGATTGTTTAGATACAAGACATACCCCTTTTAAATAGGAAGCTTCAAAAGGGCTGTGGCCCCAATTCTAATGAGGTATATCATGAGAATGTATGTAGCAACACTAAGAGTTAATGTTGTATATAACAGCGTCCTATCTGAGACCTCTTTTCCACCAAAAATAAAGCTTTGAACCCCATCAAGAACCTTACCAAGCCACTGATTTAACATCGTGATATATTGGATTGAATTGGGAGTCTTTTTGTAAGAAAGAACAAGGCGAGTAATTAATAAGATAATTAAAAGCCCAAGAACAAGAGACCCAAGGGATCGCCAGAGAGATTGAAGAATAATTGAAAGGGCAATACCTACACTCATGCTCCCCGTAAAGGAATAGATTGATAATATATTTTGAACAATCGAAATACTCATGAAAGCAAGCAGAACCGAAAAATCGAATTGGCCTACTTTCATAAATTTTACTCTTTGGAAGAGCTGTATGAAGGGATCGGTGATTTTTCCAATCATCTCCATGACACCGCCACTTTTAATACTTCTAAATGGGCTCATCCACGATGTGAATATACGAATAATAATTAGAAAATTATATATCGATAATAACAAGGCCACCATCTGTGCAACTTCTCTCATCACTTTTTCTCCTTTTTATGTAAACCAAACTTCATCAATTGCTTGATACTCTTTCATGGCAGAAATAAATTCAGGGCCATAAGCGACAGCAAAGTCTCGCCCTGCTCTTACTACTTGCTCTTTGTTAGCTATTTTCTTTTCTTCACCTTCTATTTCCTCTGATTCAATTATATCATCTTTGATGTGTAATACTAAGGAAAGGGGTCCCGTGTAGGTTATACATGAGTCCATAATACTATGAAGTGCTTTTCTCGTACACAACTCTTTTATAAGGGAGATATGGGCCTCTTTTAATGCAGCTGGAGGGAGGGAATCAGGCTCTGTAATCGTGTCGATGCGGTAAGAGAGCTCATTGTTTCTCAGTTCGAACTGACCAATAAATCCATAAATAGAGTCTACTTTCACCTTTTGTTCGTAATTCTCCCACGTTTGAGGAAGCACTACAGCACTTACTTCTCCGTTGAAATCACTTAGTTGTAAAAATGCCATCCTCTTGCCTTTTCCTCCTTGAGTAATATGTTCCTTAATAGTAGTTACCATCGCGACAAGGTTTAAGCTTCTTGAAGTTGGTATTTTTTCTGGAGAATTAAGATTTACCGTAACAGAGCGGTTCCATGCCTCTTTAAACATATCCATTGGATGGCCAGAAACATAAAACCCAAGAAGTTGTTTTTCTGTATCAAGTTTCTCTAACAACGTAAAATCTTCTACTTCCTCCATTATAAAAGTTTCCATTGATGCTTCTTCATCAGCATCAAAAAGAGATACTTGGCCAAAGGCACTACTCTCTTTCCTCTTTTGAGCATGCTTAATTGCCATCTCTGCATTAGAGAGGAGAGTTGGTCTATTCACACCC